>JAYSSH010000047.1:0-4064 GCA_043720635.1 Candidatus Kaiserbacteria bacterium | reverse complement strand
GCAATAATTTGATATCGATCATCAATCAATCTGTGCCACACAATAGAGTTTGAAGAGCTGTCAAAGTATGGTGCCGCATCATCAACTTTGTTAAAGGTCAGTTGCGTAAGTTCACCATTTTTTCGCAGATATATTTCTTGATCTCCATCAATATCTTGTATGGCAAATAATCCATCAGTTTCCTCCTCCGTTTCATCCTTAGCAATCTGACAGTAGAACGAACCATCCTCTACTGTCACGCAATCACTTTTGTTAAATTGCATGGTGGAATCACTATAGACATTTGAAACAGCAATTGGATTTTCAGTTGTAGTGGCAGTTACGGTAGCACTTTCTAAATCTACAGCACTCTCAGGAATTTTATCTGCAGGTGTAATGAGCGCTTGAATTTCTTCATCGGTAAATTCATTGGCAGTGGCCTGGGTTTCTGTTTGTGTTTCTAGTTCAGACATTCCTGTGCCACCACTACTACTGGGTTCACCCGGTCCAAGTATTGCAGGGTCTTCTTCGAGAGGAGTTACAGCAGCAACTGCTGACACTGTTTTAATACTACTACTGTCGGTAGTTGTACTAGCTTCATCAGGGACTGTCTCAGACAAAGTAGTAGACTGCACGGCTTCAGCAGATGAAGCAGTTTCAACAACCACTTCTTCTTGAAAGTCAGTTAGTAACTGCGCATCTACTGCTAAATTAACTATAGTTTCAGGGGTATTTAGAGAGTCGGGGATAAGTTCAGAAGCAAAGGAACGTTCAAATGGTTGCAATATAAAAGATGTGAGCAAGCAGAAAACTACCGTTGCAGATACACGGGAATAAAACACGTTACGGTAGAGCAATACCTGACGTGGTTGATTATTTTTTTGAAATTGTTTTCCTGTCATTGGCTTTGCAGCCTTTTTGCACTACGAATTCACGGTTCGTAGAACAATTCCCATCTAAGGTATAATACCAGGAATAGTCAAACAAATAACCGTTTTTTATCAACAGTTTTTTATCTTTTGGGTTATTGAGTGAAGAAATCTGCGAGGATAATTGAAAAATCTTTGAACGTCATTGCGCCATCATTATTAAAATCATATTTTTGTGCTTTAGTTGCCCAATTTGCCATAAATGAACTAATATCACGCAGTGTCACTTTTCCATCTCCATCAATATCAGTTACCAAAATTACTGTAGCGGAACCGGCAAAAGAGCTCGGGGGAGTTGTTCCCGCTTCGTAGGCGTTAGTTGTAATAGTAGCCCGTGTTACGTCGGCTTTGACATTGGTACCCTTACCATCGCCAGCAAGCAAACGTACTTCACCAGCCACAAATTGTGCGCTTCCCGCTGCTTTTGCTTTCACATTGATAGTTGCTATCTTGTGCTCACCCACAAATCCTCGTTTATACGTTCCACCACGCAATATTACTGCACCATTATTTACAAATGGTTCTTCAGTCCAAAGAGTTACCACTGAATCACCTTTATCAATACCCAATACCTCTATACTCGCTTCTGGATACATAACACTAATATCTAGAGCATTCACAGGAGCATCAGCATACACATAAACCATCAAGTTAAATTGCGTACCTACTTCAACAACATCTGTACTGGGTACAATTTTAATATATGAGCCTTTAGAACTTGAAACGGCAGCAATACTCGCTATAGCCGCAAAGACAAACAAAAACGAAAAGGCATACCGAACCGTTTTGGAGTTACGGAGATTAAGCGTTGGAAAAACTTTATGCAAAGCTCTCCGTAACAATGTCATAGTTATTCTAACTTCCCTTTACTTACTTCAATTTGTTTACTTAATATAAGCATTTGTCCACGAACAGAATTTACCTCAGTCAAGGTTGCAACGAGTTCAGGAGAATCCGAACGTTTACCGGAAAGTAAATCGGTAATAATACTTCCTTGTAGCTTAACAAGTGTGTTGAAATACTCAGCTGTTTTTAGCTCAGCTTCGGCTATTTCTATCCACGTTGCTATAGTAGTGAGATTTTCCGACGGTACCGTAGTCACGGTAGCAAGGATCGTATGTAAAGAGTCAAAATGTTCAACCTGTTGTGCCAGTTTAATAGCCATAATTGATTTTCGATCCGCATAAAAACTACCGCACTTGAAAAATAATGAGTTGACTTCTTGCAAGTCACCTTTTGAAATATTTTTTGAGAGCGCGTCAAGCAACGTATCAAACCGTATGCGCTCCACCGCTTTACAATCAGCAATGAATCTATCAGTTACGGCATCAGCGCCGTTTGAACGAGTAAGCTCAGCTAAAGACTTAAGTGAAAGTTCTTGCTCTGATACAGCCGAGGAAATTTGATTAACAGTTTCTTGGTTAGTATTGTAAATATATTTTTGTACAGTGTAGAAACAAAAAATTGTTACAACAATTAACAGCACTATGAATAATGTAATTCGTTTAGTAGCGGTAGGCATACGGAAATTATTTTTTAAAAATATGGGTAACGTCATCAACTTCTTTTCCAACGCGTTGTTTAGCTTCTTTGATAGCAGCCCGAAGTTTAGTAAAGACTTTTTCTTCACCCAGGGTAAGTTTATTAGTTTTTCGACTTTTTTTCATCATTTCTTCTTGCTCTACAATAACTTGGTCAAGGTGTCTAAATTCAGTAGCCAACATCATTGCTGCTTCCTCAGACTCAACAATCACTGCTTTTTTAGTGCGACGCATTTTCGCCACACTGTACAGCAAAGTAAGCCACGTCAGCACACTAAGCGCAATCAGAGGAATCAATATCGATAAAAAACTTATGAGGAAACTACCCACCGCTACGTAGCCTGGTTCACTCACTTTTATTTTTATTTCATCGGACTTTTCACTACGAGCTCCGAATTGATCAGTAGCAACTACCGTCACACTATATACACCAGTCTTAAAATCGTCATCGGGGATTACGGAAAATAAACCAGCACCATCTGCTACCGCCTCAACCAGGAATGGTTCTCCATTTACAGGTGTAATGGTGGCAGTGACTTTTGCGTGCGGTTTGGTGGTTCCTCTAACAACCGGCACTGTACCAGAGTTTAAAGTGGCAGGAAATTCTGTAATAACAGGCTTTTCAAAGGAAGTAATCGTAAAGGAATAACTCGCAATAAGTGAATTGCCTGATCCATCAAATCCTTCGGCTACTACGGTGTGATATCCCGGCTCAAGAGCGGGAAGTGTTACATTTGTCAGTGAAGATGTTGCCTTAATTTCAAACGGTTCTGCACCATCGATTTGCACTTTAAGGAGAGCTACCAGCGAAGTTTTATCTTTAATGTCAAAGACTAAGGTCTGGGTTGGATTTGATGCATCACTATCGGGAGGAGACTTAATTTCAAACGATTCAGGTTTTTCTGAGTCTATAGCAAGTTTATAATGTCCAACCTTACCCCAACCATCAGCATTTTTGAATTGCACATGGAGATACGACACGCCTTCATCAAGGTTTGGAATAGTAAGTGATCGTAAAGGAGAATCGTAAACTTTAGTAGGCACCGCTACGGGACTTTTATCAAGTGAGGTGCGCACTGAAGTCACTCCACTGGGTACATTCCACGAAAAAGTGGCGGTTTTTTCTTTAGACCATGCTCCATCTTTAGTATGGGTGGTAGAAATAATTTGCGGTGCGGCAGGGGTATTAGCAGGAGCAACGTATTCAACGATTACTTCCGGAGCTGGCTGGGACTCCACTGCTGATAGGGTATATGTTCCTCCATTCATGTTAGTAAGGACGTTTGTACCTTTACCGTCAGCCGCGAGCACAGAAGCGCCTGTCAACGATATCCGAGCAGTGCCAGAAGAGAGTGCGCGGAAGGTTACTACAAACACATTACCAGAAGCTCCAGTATAACCCGTTGGTACTCCCCCACTAAACGTTACCGTACCGGCAGTATTAGAAAAGGTAGGTTCTGTGGTCCATAGATTAAAAATCGATGCTCCGCGAGACACACTTACCACAGATAGCTCTTTAGGGTTATATGACAAGGTTCCGTCAGCGGCATTAACTGGAATGCCTGTCGTATTGACTAAAATACTGACCGAAAACGTGGCTCCCGTTTTATAGACC
>JAYSSH010000046.1:0-4067 GCA_043720635.1 Candidatus Kaiserbacteria bacterium | reverse complement strand
CTGATATTTTCACGCTGTTGTATTTTGAAGTACTACAACATGATCCTAAAAACCCAACCTGGTCTGATCGTGATCGATTAATTTTATCGAATGGTCATATTTGTCCGGTCCTGTACGCGACCTTGGCGCATGCTGGCTATTTTCCCCTTGAAGAATTAATGACGCTACGAAAATTTGGGACACGGTTGCAAGGCCACCCGCACCGCGAATCACTGCCGGGCTTAGAAACTAGTTCTGGTCCCCTAGGTTCAGGGTTGTCACAAGCGGTGGGAATGGCCTTAGCCGAACGAATGGATAATCCGTATTCGTCGAAATACTTTTATTGCTTAGCTGGAGATGGGGAACTTAACGAAGGTCAGATTTGGGAGGCGGCGATGCTCGCTGGAAAGGAGAAGCTCCATAATCTCATTATGATTATTGATCGCAATGGTATTCAAATAGATGGCTATACCAAAGACGTGATGCCACTTGAACCGTTAGCGGAAAAATTTGAATCATTTAATTTTGATGTACAAGAAGTTGATGGTCACAATATTAGAGCGATGAACGATGCGATTGGTAAGGCTCAGGCAGTCTACGGCCAGCCGTCGGTCATCATAGCGCACACCATTGCTTCTAAGGGAGTTGATGTGTTTGAGCGAGATTTTAGATGGCATGGTAATCCTCCGGGGAAAGGGCCCGAGGATCGCGTACCAAAATCAGAACAAGCAAAAGTAGCGTTAGAAAAACTCCGAACGCTAGCTGGCATGATTAGTAAAAATGATATCTCATAATATGTTAGCTTCTCATTTAGATAAAAAAATACTAGACGGAACGGTAACGCAATTACCCAGTCGTAATGGCTATGGTGATGGGTTAGTTGAAGCTGGTAAACGAGACGAACGGGTTGTAGCGCTCGCCGCTGATTTAACTGAATCAACCCGCACCCAACCGTTTGCTGAGGCATACCCCAAGCGTTTTATTCAGGTAGGGATTGCTGAACAAAATATGGCCTCAGTTGCCTCAGGCATGGCTGCGATGGGGAAGATACCATTTATTGCCTCCTACGCCATGTTTAGTCCGGGACGAAATTGGGAGCAAATTAGAACTACCATTGCGTACAATAACGTTAACGTAAAAATAATTGGCGCGCATGCCGGGATTTCTGTTGGTCCAGACGGGGCGACGCACCAGGCGCTTGAAGACATTGGGTTGATGCGGTTGATTCCTAATATGATAGTCATTGCGCCCGTAGACGCCATTGAGGCACGTAAAGCGACGTTGGTTGCAGCCAAGCACAATGGACCGGTGTATATTCGTTTAGGTCGGAGTGACACGCCGGTAGTCACGACCGAAGACTCCCCATTTATACTAGGAAAAGCAGAACTCATGTATACCAAAAAAGAAGGGACTGAAAAGTCGGTTGGTATTGTCGTAACGGGCACGCTAGCCTATAACGCTATTAAGGCAGCACAGGCACTCGAAGAAAAGGGAATCGGCGCCAGTGTCCTTCACATGGCCACCATCAAGCCACTTGATACGCAGGCTTTAATCACCTTGGCTCAAAATCACAATGCCATCATCACGGTAGAAGAGCATCAAGTACAAGGTGGATTAGGCGGAGCGGTGAGCGAAGTATTAAGTGAAGCGCATCCAATCAAAATCAAACGACTCGGAATAAGTGACCAGTTTGGACAGTCGGGAGAACCCGATGAGTTACTTAAACACTATGGGTTGGATATTCAAACAATTGTTGAAGCAACAAAAAAGATTGTAGCGTAAAGACTCTTAATTTCAGAAATATAAAATACCGTAGGCCTCGCCTGCGGTATTTTATATTTAGAAGGTGTAGGAATTAGGTAGATGAGTGCAATTCGCGAAATGCAAGTAAAGTGAAGCGAGCCGTACTTATTGTACGGTGAGATTCGTTTTGCGTAGCATGACAAAGAAGTGCACCATATACGTAGTTCCGAGGCTAAGTTATTGCCTTGGCTACGTATTCTTCAGGACGATTGGTAAGGAATTCTTCGAGCTGCTCTCTGGATAGTAAACCTTTCTGAGCTCCGACATACTGTACAACGGACATAGAGTTAATTGGTCCCCAACTAAGTGCTTCGTCCGGAGTTTTTCCTAAGGCAATGGCTGCGGTAAACGTTGAAGCAAACGCATCACCCGCTCCGGTACGATCTACCGGATCGCTAGGATCAGGGTACATCGGCATGTGCCATGATTGTCCTTGTTCGTCAGTAACATACGCTCCGTAGGGACCGTCAGTAATAACGGGGAGTTTTGGTCCCAGGGCTTTGAGACCAGCAATTAAGGTTGGTACGTGTTGCTCTTTGGTTTCAAGAATTTCCTGAGCTTCTTCTTTGTTGCAGAAAAATATTTCAGTTACGGCGTAGAGGTCTTTTAACTCATCTTTACCAAGTTTAATTTGCAAACTACCCGGTTGAAATACTAATTTAGTGGTGGGGTTATTTTTAATATACGTTGCTAGTTCATGATGGAAGGGGATACCATGTTCGCCAATAGAGGAGAAATAAATATAGCGGGGTGGTACACCAAAGTCTGGGAGTGTATACGGAAATTTCTCGTGTTTGATTAAAATTGTTCGTTCTGGCCCGTACCGCAGTACGTAGTGGTAATTAGTGTTTTTGCCTTCGTATAATTTAACGTAGTCAGTCTCAACACCTTCCGTGCGCAAGGCTTCCAGACAATCTTTTCCATTGCGATCTTGTCCGAGTGACGTCACGAGAGCCGTCTTAAGACCCAGACGCTTGGCGGAAACGGCAGCATTAGGTGAATTACCAACGGCATTTAAGACGTCTACTTCATCGTATTCAAGCTTGCTCCCAAACGGCATATGCAGGGTTTGTCTCCTGGTGTCCATATCCGTACTGACGTCCGCTTCATCCTTATTTAATTTAATAAATGCATCAACGACGATATCTCCCACTGCTATAAAATCATATTGTTCTGACATATGCCCTATTCTATCATTATTTTGAAAGCCTAAATTCTTGCGTGGGCATAAGGTACTCAATATAATGCTATAATAAAAGTATGACAATGACATTACAAACACACACGCGGGATACCTATAATAAAGAGACAATGATTTTAGCAGCGGTACACGGTCCAAAGATACAAAGCCAGTCAATGGCACTGATGAGAAAAGATTTTGAAGTATTATTTAAAAAAGTCAGTGAGTCGACCATTATTACTCTTGAAGGATTAGATAAGCCGCTCGACGTTTTAATTCAAGACATGACGTTCCGCGCTAAAATTGGCGGGGTACATCACGTTGATTTTTTAGCGATTGAGAAAGGAAAAGATATGACGACCCACGTTGCGCTACAGTTTATTGGAGAAGCTCCCGTAGAAGCAATTGGAGGTACGGTGACAAAAGTCATGTATCAGCTGGAGGTAACCTGTAAACCAAAAGACCTTCCTGAACATATTATGGTGGATATTTCTGCGCTTAAAAACGCCGGTGATATGATTCATGTTAGTGATTTGAAAAAAATGCCGGGGGTAACGATTGAAACCGGGGCTGATGAAGTACTCGCGGTGGCTGAAGGTGTGCGAGCATTAGAGCCAGAAACAGAAGCTCCCGAAGTTTCTCCTGAGCCGGAAGCTATTGCGAAAGAGGCCTAAGTATTTAGGTGTTAATTTTAGGGACTTAAAAGTGATGTATTTCTGATATACTACAACTCTATGAAGTACTTTAGCCGATTAGCAGTTTTTCTGAGTCTCAGTTTTTTTATCCCTGTGTTTTTGGTTCAAGCTGAGACTGATGCTGAACGTAAAGCACGCCTCGAAGCGGCGTTAAATCAAGTAGAGCAGCAAATTGTGGTGCAAGAACGATTGGTAAACGGCAAGAAAAGTGAACGACAAACCCTCGAACGTGACATCAATGTCATTGAGGGTGAAATTAAACAAGCGCAACTGGGCATCCAAGCACGCGCCATCGCTATTTCACAATTGTCGGACCAAATTGGAGATAAGGTAGTAGTATTACAAATTCTTGAAGACCGACTCAAAAAACAAGAACAGTCGTTAGCAGACTTAGTGCGCAAATCAGCTGC
>JAYSSH010000045.1:0-10931 GCA_043720635.1 Candidatus Kaiserbacteria bacterium | reverse complement strand
TCAGCATCGGCTACTGTCCCACTAGCAATCTTAAAATCATTCGAGATGCTATTTACATCAGCTATCGGTGCGTTGATAAAGTTTTCTGCTACAAATTTATCACTCGGGTTTGCTCCAATTGGAAGTACAAATAAACTTCCGGCACCAATACTGGCTGCGTCGGTGTTAAATTCATACGGTGTGGCTGTGGTTGCGTCACGGTTAAAGAGCCATCCCGGTTGATTTTCACCAGCAGACGTATTGCTACTTACTACTTGTGTTGTGTGAGCTGCAAACGCTAACGATGCGTACGACAGTACAATCGCGGTTATGAGTGAACTCACGGATACCATTTTTAATGTTTGGGCGGTTTGTGTCATATAAAATTGGCTTAAGAAATAAAGAACATACGTAATTACATATTGTTGGGACGAAATATTATTAAATTTCAACCCAACTTATCTAGTATACCACAATTAAAAGTTTGGTATTAATTTATGCCAAATATTCTATTTTATAATGGTAATATATAAATTAAATTTACTTAACAACTTTAAAAATGCGTGTATGATGGCGTTAGAACTGAACACATATACAGGGGAATGCAATGTACGTATCAATTAAAGAACCTACGCCTGCAACTGCTTCGCTTGCTATAGCGGGCAAAAATCAGGATGTGGAAAACATGTCACCTAGTGTACGGGTATTGTTTGCCGAGGCTAATCAGACAGATGATCTTCTTAAGACCTGGTTACAAGAGCAGAAAAAGAAAGTGCCGACACCGGTCTTACTGGCTCGGTTTGCTACAGATGAGTATTCTAACGAGCGACTTGAAACATTACTTGATCTGGGTTTTGATAGTTGGATTGTAGGCGTACCGCCTTTGACATTAATCGAAAAAATTTGTGCCAAGATTAGCAATGATGTTGTGTGTGTATCAAGTACATACGGGCGTATATTTCTTCAAGGTAACCAGTTTTGGCGTGGAAAGAAACAAATCAAACTTTCAATAAAAGAGTCGTTGATATTACGGATACTTCTTAAAGCTCGTAACGTACCGGTAAGTATCGCACAACTGCTAATAGCAAATGGGTACAAACCAGATACAAATACCCATACGATTGAAACTCATATCTATCGGATGAAACAAAAGTTGAAGCAGTTGGGTATGGAAGAGGTGATTAAAAATAAAGTGAATGAAGGATATGTATTACTCCTTTAGCAACTACGAAACGGCGTGTCCCAAGGACGCGCCGTTGTTACGTTATTAATTAAAAATTTAATGTGAAAGGTACGCTATACTATAGGCATGGAAAAGATACCTAAAACGGAGGAAAAAGAACGTGTGTCATTAGTTGAGCAAAAACGGGTGGAGGCCCTCGCTTCTGTGCTTGATGAGCTAGAGCATCGTTTTCCGGTTGAAATGAAGCTCACGTTTATTTCAAATGAACGAGAGTATGCGCTCACCAGTCCCGCTGATTGTATGGTCGCCTTTGCGCAACAAAACCGTGAAGCAGTAGAGGCGTTATATAAAGAGATGCTGGGTAAAGATGACTATAGGGCCGAACAAGCAACAGTTAAAATACTAAAATTATTTGAAGCCTATGAAAAAACCGTAGCGCTTTATGCGGAACTTTTAAGTTACTATCCCGTAGCAGCCGCCCGCATTACGGAGAAGCTACCGCCACTGTCTGAAATAACTGCGCACGGAAAGGCAGTGTGGAATGATATTAAGTAATGTTCTTTAGTTCTTTATATATGACAATCGATTTTGATGCTGAAATAGTAGCCCACTTAGAACAAGTACGAAGACTGCAAAAACCGTCTGGAGTGTTTACAGCCTCGGCGCACGATGTAGCAACGGGCTACGACAAAGCGTGGCTTAGAGATATTTATTTTATGACGTTGGGGTTTTTAGAAACCGGAGAAATTGAAGTGGTGCAAAAAGCCGCTCGCGCCTTACTTGAAGTGTTTGTAAAGCATGACGAGAAGATTAGTTGGGCGATTGAGCATAAACCACACGAGACGTGGCAGCGCATTCATGCCCGTTTTCATCCAGAAACGTTTGAAGAATATTGGGAAGAGTGGGGGAATAGTCAAAATGATGCTGTGGGAGAAGTGTTAAATATTTTAGCGGAACTTGAATTGCGGGGAGCTAGTGTCGTTAAAACTGATGAGGAACGTGAAGTGGTGCAAAAGATAATTAATTATTTGGTTGCGCTTGAATACTGGCAAGATCCTGATAATGGTATTTGGGAAGAAAATATGGAAGTGCACGCTTCCTCAGTTGGTTCGTGTGTAGCTGCGTTAGAAAAAGCAAGTTCTGTAGCCTGGCTTAGTGTTCCCAAAGATGCAATTGAGCAAGGCAAAACTGCTTTGCGGACTTTATTGCCACGTGAATCACAAAGTAAATTTGCTGATCTAGCGTTACTATCTCTCATTTATCCGTTTGCAGTTACTACTGAAGCAGAGACTCTGGAAATTTTACGCAACGTAGAATATCACCTTACGCGCGATAAAGGAGTCATACGCTACAAACTCGATCGCTACTACAACCAAAATGAAGATGGCTACAGTGAGGAAGCGGAATGGTGTTTTGGACTTTCGTGGCTCGCGATTATCTATGCCGAGCGTGGTGAGAAAGAAACGGCTTACTATTATTTACGTCGGGCCAAAATGACGGTAACGCCTTCGGGACAAGTACCTGAGTTGTATTACTCACACACCGATATTCCTAACGATAATACACCACTAGGGTGGGCTGAGAGTATGTATGTGGTGGCGTTAAAAAAAGTACAATTGTTAGAAACAGCCGGGTAACTTTTTATTTGAGTTGTTTGGTATAATAGAACATATGTTAAAAGTCATGTACGTGTTTATTGGAATTGCTTTGATCGCAGCTCTTATTAGTGTATTTATGGCCGGTAGTGTCGATGCTCCCACCCCAGTTGATATTATTGAAGAGCCAGTTGCCGTGATGTGTACCGCAGACGCGATGCAGTGTCCTGATGGAAGTTTTGTGGGTAGAACCGGCCCTAACTGCGAGTTTGTTTGTCCGGACATGCCAGTTCCCGTTGAGCAGGATAATTCAGATATGATTGTGGTTACTTCACCACAACCGGAAGGTGTAGTTACTAATCCCTTAAAAATTATCGGCCAAGCGCGAGGTGGATGGTATTTCGAAGCCTCGTTTCCAGTTACATTAACAAACTGGGATGGATTAATAATTGCAGACGGTATAGCCACGGCGGTGGGAGATTGGATGACCAGTGAATTTGTTCCCTTTACGGCCACTCTTAATTATCCGATTCCTTATAAAGCGGGTGATCCAGATTTTATGAAACGAGGGTTTTTAATTCTGAAAAACGATAATCCTTCTGGACTGCCTGAAAATGATCGAGCAATAGAAATTCCGGTTCGCTTTGCACCGTAAACCCCTACTCGGTTTTGATTATATTGTTTATAATAATGGTATTACCAAACTAAGTTACAATAACGTGTAATTCTTACTTGAAAGAAAAATATCTGAGATTAGTAATTAACTTAAATTTGTATGGCTAAAGGAAATGACATGCGCAAGGAAAAAAAGAAACCAAAGAAAGAAAAAATCAAGGACATTAAAATATAAATAAAAAAATACGAGTCGTGTGCCGCAATTGAGCACATGACTCGTATTAAAATATATAGGTATGAAAAAAATAATCATCACGATAGTACTGGGTTTAATTGCTGCCATTCTCGTAGGGATGTGGTACTTCAGTGGCATTAATACTGAACTTGCGGGCGTTGATCAAAAAATGATGGAGGAAAGTGCCGTGACTACCGCCGTAGCAAATCCTGATGAAATGAAAGGTAAGGATAGTTTGGCATCTCTGATGAAGCTCGGTAAAAGTATGGAATGTACCTTCTTGTTTAGTAGTGAGGGTATGAGAGGTGAAGGTACTAGTTATTTTGATAAGGGTAAATCAAGAGTTGATTCACTCTATACTGGAGGAGAGGGTGAAGCCCAAGCGTCATATATGATTAGCGACACGGAAACAAACATGATGTACACCTGGTTTACCACTGATGGGGTAACGAGTGGAATGAAAATGAATATCCCAACTAACACCACTGTTGATGAGTCTGGTAATTCATCACCGACCACCCCGCAGGTAAATACCGATACTGATGTAAATTACGATTGTAAACCTTGGAACGTCGATAATTCAGTATTTGCACCTCCCGCTGATGTAGAGTTTTCTGACATGGGGGAAATGCAAAAAAAGATGGAATCGATGCAGAACGGCTTGATGATCCCAGACATGGAGTAACATGAAAATATATTAAGTGATTTATAATAAAAATCTTTAAAAGAAAAAAAGCGACACCCAGTTATAAGTTGTCGCTTTTTTAGTGTTCCCATAGGGCTAAAAGTAGTGTATGGTATGTTTCTATGTCAAAAATGGAAGGACTCATTGTATTTAACGGCGTGTCATATGAGTATGATGCTACGAGACCAATTCTTAAAGACGCCAATTTTGTGGTGCGTCGTGGTTCCAAGTTAACCCTGATGGGTCAAAATGGTGCGGGTAAAAGTACACTGTTTGCGCTTATTACCGGACTTCTAAAGGTTGATGAAGGCGACATTAATATGCAACCGAGAACTACTATTGCTGTTTCTCGCCAAATTATTCCCCGCGAAGAATTGACCCTAACCGTCAGGGCATTTTTTGAACAATGTTTCAAAGAAAAAGTATACGATATTGATCCTAAAATTGATCAGGTATTAGAGATCGTTAATCTCGTACCAACGGAAAAAATGAAAGAGACATTTAAAGACCGAATTATTGGGAGTTTCTCGGGGGGGCAACAAGCGCGACTGCTCTTGGCTCAAGCCCTCATTCAAAACCCAGACGTACTACTTCTTGATGAACCAACCAATAACCTCGATGTAGGAGGGATTGAACATCTCACGCTTTTTCTTAAAGAGTACAAAAAGACAGTACTGGTCATTTCCCACGATGCTGATTTTCTTAACTCATTTACCGATGGTGTGTTGTATTTAAATGTTCAAAATCGTCAGGTTGAACAATATAATGGTAATTATCATACCGTGTTAAAAGATATTGCTGCTCGGGTAGAAAAAGAACAGCGTCAAAACGCGCAACTAGAGAAAGAAATTCAAGCTAATAAAGACAAAATTAACTATTTCTCTAACAAAGGAGGAAAAATGCGTTTAGTAGCCAAGCGCATGCGTGATGAAGTGGAAGAAGCTGAAGATAATAAAGTTGATGTCAGACGAGAAGATCGTACTATTAGACCGTTTACTATTGAGGTGCAACCCGATGTTCCGGTTGATGTGGTGAAGCTGACGTCTTATAAAGTGATTCGTAATCATCAGCCAAAAGATGTGGAGTGTAATCTCATTATTAAACGAGGTTCACACTTGCAGATCATTGGTCCTAATGGAATTGGTAAAACAACTCTGCTTGAATCACTTGCTTCAGGGCACGCAAAGGGTGAACATATAGCACAAGGAGTCAAGATTGGGTATTATCGCCAAGACTTTTCTAACTTAGAATTTGACAAAACTGTTTTTGAAACGTTAATGGATTCGATGCCACGAAAAATTGAAGAAGAAATGCGCTCAATTGCGTCTGGTTTCCTACTTACAAATGATGTTATGAAAACCCGAGTTGGGAATTTATCTGAAGGTCAAAAAGGTTTGGTCGCGTTTGCTAAACTTACGATGGAGCGCCCGGGTTTGCTGATTCTCGACGAACCAACCAACCACATTAACTTCCGCCACATTCCGGTGATTGCTGCCGCTTTGCATGAATATAAAGGAGCAATGATATTGGTATCTCACGTACCTGAGTTTGTTGAGAAAATCCGGGTTGATGAAGTACTTGATCTGGGCAAGGAACGTAAAAAGTAAAACAACAACCGCACGGTTGTATGATTTTACTTTGTTCTGAGTTTGCCCCTTCCTCGGGCAAACTCCTAGAACTTGTTATCGTTTAGACATATTGAATCTGCGTATTGAAATTCAGTGCATTTAAAAGACTGGCCAGCTCGCCAGTCTTTTTTTGCTATTAACCACTCAGTTGTTATAATCAACCGACCTATGAAAAAAATTATTATTGGTGTGGTTGTGGTGCTGGCTTTGATTGGAATTGCGGGTGCTAGTTACTACATGTACTTTAAAGAAAGTGACTATGGTGTGAGTAAACCACCAAAAGACTTACGTGGTCTCATTATTGAGCCTGTTGCTGTTCCGATGAATGGAAAGACCTTTATGGTGCCTAATGCGAGTACTACCATCAACCTTGATTTTGTTGCCTCAACAGCCAGACGTGACTACCCAATGGGACGCTTTACCTCATCAACTGGAGTGGCGCAAACGCTTGTGGCCCTCGATGACTTTACCTCTGACTTTGCTAATAATCTGCGCTCAGTACCAATTATGGTAACGGAAGTTGAAAATGAAATTCATTACCTGGCTATACTAGAGGGGGAAGACATGAAGCATATTGCTACGCTTCCATTGGGCCCAAGGATGAAAATTCAAAGTGTGACCCGGACCGGCAACCAGGTTACTGTTAACTACAATGTGCACGAACGGTTCCAAGCGCTCTCTGAAGTGCCGGCTCTTGCTACGACCGCTATTTTTGATATAGAGACTCAAACAGTTGTGCAGGCTGGACGTGATCCTCGAAATGAAACGTTAGTGGAAGTAAAATCATTTGTGGGTGAGTATCTTTGGAAAACTACCCGGTACCCGGATGGGCGAACGGTTACTCCTAACAAACCTGATGTGTTTACGATGTTATTTAATGCAAATCAAATAAGTTTTGGCACCGATTGTAATACTGGCAGCGCAACCTATAAAGCAGAAACTGGCTCCTCTACAACATTCATCGTTGATACCCTCGCTTCAACTAAAATGTTCTGTGAACCGGGTCAGGAAGGGGAATATTTTTCTATGGTACAAAGTATTACTGATTACAAAGAGACAGAAAGTGGTGCTATCGTGTTTACCCTCGCCGGTAACGCTGTCATGACATTCACCCCTAAAGAAGAAATGTTGGAGTTTGCAAGTACAACTTCTAATCAGTAGATCGTCCTAAAATGTGGAAGGGCTCATTCGTTTAATTACCGTGGCGACGATACATGAAGCTGCAAAAATAAGCCCAGAAATAATTAAGAATGTTGGATTAATAGCGTCAGTGGTAATGCCGTTCTTGGTAAATTCTTCCACACTTATACTGGCGCCTAAAGCAACAAACGTTGCGATCCCAAGTAGGATACCAATAAAAGTGGCTAGCATATACGGTACGAGCGGAATTTTTAAAAAACCAGCACCGTAATTAACCGCATCGTACGGTAGGAACAAAAGTCGCATAGCGAGGATGCTCATAAAGGGGTTACGTCGCATCGGTCCCACAAAACGTCCTACACCATCGTCATTCGTTGTAGTATTTTTACTACTAAAGAATCTCCCTATTGCGTAGGCAAAGAGTGATGAAAGATTGGCGCCGATAATGGTATAAAGTATCCCTCCCCACAAACCAAAGAATACTCCTGATAAAATAGTTAAAGCCGTGCCAGGGAGGAATGTGATAGGTCGAATAGTGTATGCAAGAATATATAGTAACGGTCCCCAGACGCTACTATTAATAAAAGTAAACAGTACGAGTGAGGTGTCTGCAGGCGAACGACCACTTGCTTGTTGGTAGGAATATAAAGCCCACAACCCAGCCACCCACAGTACGAGTAAAAACAGTTTGGGAAATATCTTTAGTACATAATTACCCACATCTTTTTTAAGAGTACTCATTTGTAATGCAAAAAATGTATCCCCTGTTTTTTTAATCAAGAGGGCATACGTAGGGTAGGCGTAGATAGTACGACGTAGTTTCCAGAGTGAGAGTTTTTGGTCAATGGCAAGCGTAAAGACAGCAAGTAATTCTCCAGCTCGTTCTCCCGCAATGTGCGTACCTAAAATTTTCCCCGAGAGCCGTTTTACAATCACTACCACTACACCAAGTTCAGCGCTATCAGTGCGGGCTCGATCGTTTTGACTATACGGTATTTCAATGCGGTGGATGTTCTGCGCTCCATACTGTGTTTCCGCTTCACTGTGTGATATACCGACCTGAGCTAACTCCGGTTGCGTATACGTGACTTTTGGAATAGCGGTTGCTTTATAGCGCACCAGTCCCTTAGTGGCTAAGTGGGTTACGACACCGCGCGCCACAGCGTCAGCCACATGGGTAAATTTCATTGTATCGGCCACATCCCCAAGCGCGTACACCCGTTTATTAGTAGTTTGATACGTAGCGGTAACGGTAATGCCCTGTGCGGTGGCTTTAATGCCGGCAGTTTCTAGTCCTAAAGGAATGTTTGGTATGCGACCAATAGCCAGCAAAATTTTATCAAACACTATTTCTACTTCGGTAGCCATGTCACTATGGGTAATATAAGCTTTTGAACCTTCGACATGATGCAGGTTGGCCAGCTGCAAAACGGTTATGCCTAGGGCTTCAAAGGAGGCTTTAATAATTGGTTGAATAGCCTCGTCTTCAAGTTTGGCAAAAAGTGGTCCATTGTCCAAAATAGTAACGGTACTTCCAAGTAACGCCAAAGCCTGACCCATTTCTAGTCCAATGGGTCCGGCTCCAACAATTACTATTCGGGCTGGAATAGATTCAAGAGTAAACAGGTTTTGATTAGTTAAGGTTTTTGCTGAGTCTAAGCCAGGTATCGCAACCAGGCGTGGACTAGAGCCAGTCGCTATAATTGCTTTTTTAAAGGTAATTGTTTGATCGTTTACTTTAATACTGCGTGGACTTATAAAGCGAGCGTCCCCTGGCATAACATCAATACCCATTTTTTTAAAATGTTCAGGTGTTTCGTGTTTCAGCGTCTCCTGTATTTTGCTACGCACATAGGTAAAGGCTTCACGCCGATAATTTTCGGTATGGCCATTCTCGCCTGAGATAGTAATAGCAGCATGATATGACTTGGCGTGGTGCAGGAGGGCTTTACTAGGGATACAGCCTGAATTAGTACATTCACCCCCAATGTGGTCCCTTTCAACAAGGAGTACTTTTTTTCCAATTTTAGCGAGCCCAACGGCGCTCGTGAGTCCCCCCGAACCTGCTCCAATTACAACCACGTCATATTTCATTTCCATTAAGCAACTGTAGCGCACGATAGAGAATGCGTAAAGCTGGTTTGGGCAGAGATATATTGAATTTTACTATAGTTAGTATTGATTAAAGTAAAAATATAGATATTCTATTATCCCCGTAGCGTATAATCGAAATTATAATGATAAGAGTACAATTTAAGCAGAAGCAAGATATTTTTTAGATGATAGTTTAAAATTAAAAAGTATATGAATTATAGTAAAAAAATCGTAACTAGATTGGCAAGTAAAATGTTGGTGTTGTTGGTCTGTGCTTTGTTGGCATTGCCAGCACAGGCAGCGACTCTTGAGGATGTTAAAGCTGCCCTCCAAACGTTACAAAGTGATCTGACAATGTACCAAAGTAATCGTACAGCAGGGATGGTCTTAGGTACTACTACAGGTTCGTGGTGGAAGCCAGCGGTCTACACTACTTGGCAGTGGCAACTAACGGGGACTATTGACCAGTCAGTTGATGCTCAAATGTTTGATATTGATCTGTTTGATACTTCGGCTGCTACTATAGCCTCTCTTAAGAGTAAAGGTAAAATCGTTATTTGTTATTTCTCAGCTGGTTCTTATGAGGATTGGCGACCAGATGCATCGCAATTCCCCGCTAGTGTACTGGGGAGATCAAATGGTTGGGCCGGAGAAAAATGGCTTGATATTCGTAATCTAACTGCGCTTGGTCCGGTAATGGAAGCAAGACTGGATTTAGCTGTCAGTAAAGGTTGTCATGGTGTTGAACCAGATAATATTGATGGGTACACTAACAGTACCGGTTTCCCTCTCACTGGTGCGGACCAGATAACATACAATAAATGGTTAGCCGAAAAGGCACATGCACGCAACTTATCGATTGGTCTTAAAAATGATGTTGATCAAGTGGTAGCGCTAGAACCATATTTTGATTGGGCCCTCAATGAACAATGTTTCCAATACAATGAATGTGATACGTTACTTCCGTTTATTAAAGCTGGTAAACCAGTGTTTACTACAGAATACAGTCTAGAAACGTCTAGTTTCTGTACTAAGGCAAATCAAATACAATTCATGTCTATGAAGAAAAAGCTTGATCTCGATGCCAGTCGCCAGGTATGTTGGACTACCAGTGTTCCAACCCCAACTCCGACACCAACCCCAACCCCTCTCCCGACGGTCAGCCTCTCGCTTTCACCAGCATCAATTATGGCTGGTGGCGTAGTGACGGTAACCTGGAGTAGTCAGAACGCTACTTCCTGTACTGCCAGTGGCAGTTGGTCAGGTACAAAAGCCCTCTCTGGTAGTGAATCCCTTCTTATGTCAAGTGCGGGCATAATGCCCTTCACGCTCAGTTGTACTGGAGCAGGTGGCACAAACTCAGTTACCACAAATTACACAGTTGCTACCGTTACCGTTACGCCAACTCCGACTCCAACGTCAACTCCAGTATTAGTAAAAATGTCTACTACCGATACGGTAAATGTACGTAAAGCACCAGGAGGAAGAAAAATTGGTACACAACCACAAGGTGCTGTTGGGTATAAATTATCTCAACCTGTCTGGGCAAATAAATATAATTGGATTAACATCGATTTTATCACTGGTGTTGATGGGTATGTGGCAGAACCGTATTTAGTGGTAGTCCCTGATGCTACAGTTCAAGCTCAAATCAATGATTTATTGATACAGATTCAAGATCTCGAACTATTAATTGCGCAATTACAGTACATGTAGCAATGCTGTAATGATAAAAAACACCCCATAATGTGAACCATACCCTCTAAAGTAGACACCA
>JAYSSH010000044.1:0-4103 GCA_043720635.1 Candidatus Kaiserbacteria bacterium | reverse complement strand
CAGAAATTTTTTCTATATTAGTTGCATCAAGACTCATTGTAGGGAGTCGACGTGGTTCACGTTCAAGTAATTCTTTTACCTTGTCAATTTGGCTTTCGTATATATGTACATCAGACATTGTGTGAACATATTCAACCATTTCATACCCAATAAGCTTACCTACCATCATTCCAAATGCCGCATATTGAATAATATTAAAAGGTAGTCCAACAGGGGCATCTGCACTTCTTTGGAAGTGATGAATTGCCAGTTCTTTCTTTTCTGGGAAACAGAGAACATGAATCCATCCATGGCAAGGTGCCACTACAACTTTACGGGTACGTCCTTCGTATTGCACAACATACTGCGGAATCCAAGGGGTGATGAGATGAGTTCTCAAATGAGGCCGTTCTTTAATTTGCTTCATGAAGTGCTCAATTTGATTAAAGTCACCTTCGTCTTTGGTAGGAAAGTGTGTCCAGGCTGCACCATACGAACCGTCACCTAAATCTCCGGCAGGCAAATTAAAATGAGCACACTTTTCTGCAGTTACCCATCTGTCCCAAAATTTGCAACCAAATGATTCAAGTTGTTCCTGAGTTCGTGCACCATTTAAAAATGCAATATGTTCTCCTAGTGCGGCACGCATAAAGTTGCCAGACATATCTCGCTCCGTTATAAGTGGAAATCCATTTTTCATGTCATACCGAAGCTGATGACCAACAATCATTTTTGTTTTTTCTCCTTGGATAGGATTAACCTCTCGTCCTTCGTTTAAAATTTTTTTAAGAAGGTCTCGGTATTGTGTATCTACTGTGCGCTCATTGTATGGTTTCATCATAGGACCTAATAATACTGTATTTGTATATAAAGTGTAATCTAGGGGAACTGGTATACTGTTTTGTAATATGAAGTTACATGTTAAAAAACTGCATCCGGAAGCCAAATTGCCGCTATTTGCTCATGAAAATGATGCGGGTATGGATTTGTGTACTATAGACACTACTGAGGTAAAGGCCGGCACGCGCGTCCTTATACCAACCGGTATTTCTCTGGCAATACCCGAGGGGTATGTAGGTTTAATATGGGATAAAAGTGGTATTTCTAATAAAGTGGGTTTAAAAGTGTTGGGTGGAGTAGTCGATGCTGGCTACCGCGGGGAGATTTTAGTGGGGTTACTAAATACCTCAGACTCAGACTACACCTTTGAAGCTGGTCAAAAAATTGCGCAATTACTGATTCAGAAAATTGAGCATCCGGAAGTTATTGAAGTTGCTGAACTGGATGCCACTACTCGCGGAGACGGTGCATTTGGGAGTACCGGTGTATACTAGAAGCATAATATTTTTGATATGAGCACGGCAAAATTAATTGTGATTGACGGTGGGGCAAACGTGGGGAAGGCAACGCAGGCGGATATGTTAATGAATCGTTTAATTAGTGAGGGGTACTCTGTGGGAAAAATTGATTTTCCTCGGTACAACCAAAACACCATCGGTCATTTAATAAAAGAGTGCCTTGATGGCGAAGAAAATACGTTTGAGAAACTTGATCCTCGACTGGTAGCGATGGTGTATGCGGTTGATCGATATGAATCTAAAAAGCAAATTGAAGAATGGATAGAAGAAGGCAGGATTATTATCTTTGACCGGTACGTAAGTTCAAACATGATGCACCAAGGAGCCAAAGTGCATGATGGTGATGCACGTAACGAATTTTTCTCGTGGGTGGAACATTTGGAATATGATATTTTGGGAATGCCCCGACCAGATATGACGGTGTATTTAGATATCCCTCCCGAGGACAGTCAAAAGCTCCTGGAGTACATTGAAGATATGGGAGTGACGGTAATCGACCCAGAGGAAAAAGATAAAATGCATCAAGCCAAAGTTTCAAAGTGTGCCAGCTATTTAGCGAGTACCCACAATCAATGGATAACCGTACCATGTGTCACTGACGGGGCTCTCCGTTTACGTGAAGATATTCATGAAGAGGTGTATGCGGCGGTAAAGGCTCAATTAATAGCCCCGCAAGCCGTAATATAAGGAAATACCATAACAGAAAATTGCCTGGGCTAGCCCCAGGCAATTTTTTGTCAGGGTGATATACTATACAAAATTAATTTTCAAACCATGATTTAAGCTTTTGTACAATTTCTGAAGATTTTATAAACTCTAAGTTTTTAACATGCAAAATTACGATTTCATTAAAGCGCAGGATCCAGAATTGTACGCAACGTTGATTGGGGAAGAGGCGCGAGAAGCGCGCGGGATTGAATTAATCCCGAGTGAGAATTATGTCTCACGGGCAGTGCTTGAAGCTAACGGCTCAGTGTTTACCAATAAATATTCCGAAGGTTATCCGGGAAAACGCTACTACGGTGGACAACAATATACCGACATGATGGAAAGTATTACCATCGAGCGAGCCAAAACACTTTTTAAAGCTAAGTATGCGAATGTCCAACCACTCGGTGGAGCGGCAGCAAACGTAGCGATGTACTTTGCCTTAATGGAACCGGGCGACACGGTCTTAGGAATGGATCTTTCTCATGGCGGACACTTAACTCATGGTCACCCAACAACAGCGGTTAACAAAGTGTTTAACTTTGTACGGTACAAAATGAAGAATGTGGATACGGGAGAAATTGATTACGAAGCACTCCGTCAGACGGCTCTCGAACATAAACCAAAAATTATTTTAGCCGGGTTCTCTGCCTATTGTCGAGAGCTTGATTACGCTAAATTCTCAGAAATTGCACGCGAAGTTGGTGCGTACGCGGTAGCTGACGTAGCGCACATTACCGGCCTGATTGCAGGTGGGGTCGCGAAAAACCCATTTGATTACGGATTTGATGTGATGACGATGACGACACATAAGTCACTGCGTGGTCCGCGCGGGGGAATGATTGTGGTGCGCGAGAGTGAAGAGATTGCTAAGAAAATTAACAAAGCCGTGTTTCCTGGAATGCAGGGTGGTCCGCACATGCATATCATTGCTGCTAAAGGCGTGGCCTTTGGTGAAGCGTTAACACCACAATTTAAAGTGTACGCAGCGCAGATTTTAAAAAATGCCAAAGCCATGGAAGCGGTTTTTAAAGCTCATAACGTGCGACTGCTTTGTGGAGGAACCGACAATCACTTACTTTTGGCTGACGTGTATGGGTCACTCGGCATCACCGGGCAAGAAGCGGAAACTGTGTTAGATAAAGTGGGTATTACACTCAACAAAAACATGATTGCCGACGATACCCGAAGTGCTATGGATCCATCGGGAATTCGTTTTGGTACACCTGCCATGACCACGCGCGGGATGATGGAAGGAGAGGCAACCAAGCTCGCGGAGATTATGATTACGACGATGAAAGCAAAAGATGATTTGGTAAAAATAAATGAACTTCAAAATGAAGTCCAAAAATTATGTGAAGCCCACCCGGTGCCGGATGTAATGGTGTAATATCATCCACCTCACGTAAGAAAAACTGGCTTTAAAGCCAGTTTTTCTATGTGTGTACCAGTCGAGGGTAAGGTATTGGCAATTTCTAAAAAGATGCTATAATATAAATGAAGGTTGCGGTCGGAACACCGCAGCCTGAAGTCACTGTCCCTCGTTCCACAACTTTACGCCCCGACTTCGGTTGGGGCGTTTTTTCTTTGTATGTGTATACCATGTTCAAGAGAATTAATACGTTATACTAACGATATGAATTTTCGGGAAATGTTTCAGCAGGTAAAGCATCATTGGCTGACGGTGGCTTTTATTTTAGGGTTTGTTACCGACTACTTATTGCTCAATCGGATTGATGATACGTTTGATAATGCGCTCTTATTTTTTTATGTACTGTTAGCTTCGGTATCGATTGTCCTGTTATATGGGAGTATTGCTGAAAAATTTGGCGAACGACCGTCAGCTTTTTTTCGCAAAGTAGCACCGATGTTAATGCAGTATTCGTTTGGTGGATTGTTTTCTGGAATGCTTATTTTTTATAGCCGTAGTGGGGCACTCTTGGCGTCGTGGCCGTTTCTTCTTTTATTTATTGCTGCCATTTACGGGAACGAAACCATGCGTAATCGGGGGCAGCAATTAGTGTTTAATATACTGGCGTATTTTGTGGGATTGTTTTC
>JAYSSH010000043.1:0-10993 GCA_043720635.1 Candidatus Kaiserbacteria bacterium | reverse complement strand
ACAACGCAATGTGCCAATTTTGGAAATTCTTTATCTGATTGTAGCCTTAGTGATTACAACTGCCTCCAGCGGTCGGTTATTGCCCGGGGTAACTGGTGTCTTCCCAATAGCATCTACAACATCCATACCACTGACGATACGTCCGAATACTGGATGTGCTGACGTTAGCGGTGGTTTGTCAAAATCAAGATTAGTGTTATCTACCAAGTTGATAAAAAACTGACTTCCGCCACTTTCTGGACCACTATTAGCCATGGAAATGGTTCCGCGTGTATTTGTTAAGAGTTCTCCCACAATGTGCTCGTCAGCAATGGCGTAACCTGGTCCACCGGTTCCCCACATATTTATTTTGGCATCGTCTTTTGTGAGTGGGTCGCCACCTTGGATCATAAAGTTATTAATCACCCGGTGAAATTTAATTCCGTCATAATAGCCTTCACGCACTAATTTTTCAAAGTTTCCAGCCGTTATCGGCATCGTGTCCGCAAACAATTCAATTTCTACGGTTCCCTTATTAGTTTCAAGTACAGCAACTGGATTCATAACATTTGTATCGTTAGGTTTAGTAATTTCGAGTTCCTTAGGAGTAAACGGTGATTCTAATTCAGCGGCTTCTTCGTTTAGGGTTAATTGACTCGCACTATCTCTCCCCGCCCAATACGATAGTCCGGCCACCAGGATCACACATATACCTAATAAAATTCCAATTTGTTTATAAGAAACCATAGGTCAATTATTTATTTTTAATGACGATAGTAATGACATCATGTTCGGCACCCATCACGACTGGAATTTGGAATTCACCGAGCGCTTTAATTGGTTCTTCAAGTTTGATTGCAACGACAGGAATAGCGTGTCCAGCACTCGCGAGCGCTTGAGCAATATCGCTTGCTTTAACTGATTTAAATAAATGGTCTTGCGCATTGGCTTCAACTTTAATTTCGACTGGTTTTTCTTTTAGAGCTTTAACTGCCTCAATAAACTCACTTACCTCACTAATTTTATTGGCAGTTTGCTTTTCTTTTTGACTAGTAATTTTTTTAACATTCTCTGCAGTAGCAGCTTGGGCCATTCCAGAAGGAATTAGTTTATTAAGTGCATATCCGTCGGGTACTTCGGCAATTGAGAACCGTTTGCCTAATTTTGCTACGTCACGCATTAAGATTACTTTCATACAACTGTGATTGAGTTACGATTTCTGGTAAGTATGCGTCATGATACCAGATTACAACGACTCTTCAAAACTATTGCTTTTTGGTGTTCGTACTGGTACTCGTGGTGGTGGCAGGGACATACGTTCCGGCCAGGTACTCTAAGGCGGCCTTCATTTGCGGGTCTTCATTATTAAGGCGCTGTTCTGGTGTTCGTTCCACCACAATCTTAGGAGCGAGTCCCTGTAGTGAGATTGAAGTTCCATCCGGAGTAAGCCAGCGGGCAATTGTAATCTTTAAAGCCGCTCCACTTGGTAGTTCAACTAATTCTTGAACTGAGCCTTTACCAAACGAGTTAGTACCAATTAATGTGGCGTACTCATGTTGGGCTAACGCTCCAGCGAGAATTTCTGCCGCTGAAGCTGATCCGCCATCAATTAATACTACTATTTCACCAGGTTTAAATTCTTTTACGTTCTTACCTTGACTACGATACACTTGTTCGGGTCGCTCGTCAGAGAAACTTTCTCGTAAAACTACTTTTCCACTCGGCAAGAAGTAGCTGGCAATCCCAACGGCACTTTGCAAATATCCTCCAGGGTTACCACGCATATCTAATACTAATTTTTTAGCACCACTTTTGACATACGCTTGTACTGCCTCTTGCATCTTGGTTTCAGCTAACGCATTAAAACTGTATAAGGTGATAACAAAGGTATCTCCCAATTTCTCAGTTTTTACGGTTGGAATCTCAATGGTGGCACGCGTTACTGTAACATCACGTGGTTCAGGTTCCCCACTGCGGTAGATATTTAGGGTGACGGTTGTTCCTTCTGGACCGCGAATTAACCGCACCGCTTCATCAATACTCATTTTTTCTGTTGAAGTACCGTTAATTTTAACGAGTACGTCCCCTGCTAATAACCCTGCTTTCTCAGCTGGCGTACCTGACAGCGGAGAAATTATAGTTATTAAGTTATTACGCATTCCAACTTCCATACCAACTCCACTAAAGTTTCCGGCAATATCTGCCCCAAACTCTTCGGCATCACTCGGCGGAAAGAAATGCGTATACGGGTCCCCGTAGGCACCAACCAGCCCATCAATTGCTCCTTGAATTTTTTGTTCCGGCGTTAAACTAAAGGTAGTGGTACCAGCAGCAAATTTTTCATCAAGCAACTCCCACACCTTCCAAAACTCATCAAGGTTTGCATTATGGGAAATCTCTTGTGTGCCGGCAAAGAGTGACAGCATGCTCGCATGCTCTTCACCGCCACCTACTAAGCGGTCTAATTGTAATCCAGAAAAGAATGCCCCCAATGCGAGCAGGAGAGCCAGAGTAAAGCCCAGCATACTTTTTTTAGCTGGTTTTTGTGTTGTTTGTTCATCAGTCATAGTCATATTATCGCACAAGCACGCCCGACTCGCAAAAAATAACTTCCACCTGTTTCTCATGTATGTCTCTTACACTTTGTATCGGTATTTGCTACACTACTTTAAACTACTACTACCATGATTACCTTTTTCTCTCCGCAGTCACAAAATAAGTTTCCTGCTCCGACATTAACATTTTTTAACACGGAAACTAGAGCGCTTGAACCATTTACCACGTTGTATGGACATAAAGTACTCATGTATTCTTGTGGACCAACTGTGTATGACTATGCTCATATCGGAAACCTGCGCGCGTATATATTTGTCGACATTCTGAAACGGACGCTTGAATATAACAATTATCACGTTAAAAATACCATCAATCTGACTGATTTTGGCCACCTTACTGATGATGCTGATGCGGGTGAAGATAAAATGATGAAGGGATTAAAACGAGAAGGTAAACCCGTGACGCTCGCCGCTATGCGTGAACTGTCTGATTTTTTTATTGATGCGTTTTATGAAGATTTAGGTTCATTGCGGATTCTACCTCCAACCACCTTTTCACGTGCGAGCGACTACATATCAGAACAAATTGCCCTGATAAAAACCCTCGAAGAAAAAGGCTACACTTACGAAACTTCTGACGGATTGTATTTTGATATTTCAAAATTCCCTGCGTATGGCCGTTTAGGTAAAATTAATTTAGATGAACTCAAAAGTGGTGCTCGGATTGAAGAGAATACTGAGAAAAAGAATCAGGCTGATTTTGCAGTTTGGAAAAAGGGTGAACTTGGATGGGACAGCCGCTGGGGTAAAGGCTTCCCGGGCTGGCATGTCGAGTGTTCAGCCATGGCAGTTGCAACATTAGGGAAACAAATTGATATTCACACTGGTGGTATCGATCATATTCACACTCATCACAACGCTGAAATTGCTCAATCCGAAAGTGCAACGGGGAAAATGTTTGCCCGGTACTGGATGCACAATGAATTTATCACCATTGATAATTCAAAAATATCAAAATCGTTAGGCAACGGAATTAATCTCCGTCATCTCATTGAAGCGGGTTATTCCGGTGATGATTACCGGTACTGGTTACTCACTGCGCACTATCGCTCCCCGGCTAACTTCTCATTTGAAGCATTAAAAGCGGCCAAGCAAGCTTTGTTTCGACTCAAACGTCATATCTACGAAGAATACAAAAATATTAGCGGCAAACCTGTTGCTTCATATATTAATCGCTTCCACACGGCCATAAACGATGATCTTGATACACCAAAAGCCATTGCGCTCATGTGGGAACTCATTAAAGACGACACCGTACCAAACGACGCTAAATGTGCGACTATTAAACATTTTGATACCGTATTAGCAATCGGTCTCTCAGACAACATTGATGATGCCCTTTTTACTCTCGGGGTAGTTTCAGTCGATGATATCCCAAAGGAAATAAATCAGCTTATTCATGAGCGTGAAGCAGCGCGTATCGCACACAACTGGGACGAATCAGACAGACTACGTTCACAAATAAATCTCAAAGGATACACGATTGAAGATGGTAATGACGGACCAAAAGTATCAAAACTAAAAAATTAAAAATCGGGCGGTTCCAATGGAACCGCCCGATTTGTTTTCAAACCATCAGCATATACGGATGGTCTTGGTGTCCGTACTCGTCTGAGAACGCTTTCCCCCCTGTTGTTTTTTCTACGTTTGCAATGATAAATATAAACCAAGACAACATCAGGGCAATCGCAATCATAAAATCAACCGTGATTGAACTTTGGTATATACCAAACACTTTTCCCATTACAAACACCAGCGCAGCCAGAGTAACTCCAACAAAATACTTCATTAGCTTGCTCCATTATTCCACACGCATTACTGAAAATATTATCTACTTGAAATTTATACTTGTCAAGGTATGTGGCATGCTAACAAAAAACCGGCACTTGTGATGCCGGCTTACTTTTTACCCCACATCTTTAGTATCACTAAACTCTCTAACCGGTTTAGAAGGACGTTCCCTCAATCGCTCTTTCTCACTAAACATTGGCGCCACTAACCACCACAGTAAGCCTGGTATCACAATTACATAGATAAAGAGGGCTTTATAGTTATGTTGTAAAAAGTCACTCCAGATCACAACTATTGCGAGAATAACCACAACCAGCACTAGACGAACAGTATTTACAAAATACTTCATTCTTGCCTCCTATATACATATGATCCAAAAAAACTATACACAGTATCTCTGATCTAGACAACAGGTCAGCATGTATTAACAGAAACTTCAGAAACGAGTGAAATTCAAGGTAAGTTGTAACTAAATGTTGTGTAAAATAATGAGCATAGCGATTATATTTTTCATACGTAGGATTTTTTATCACTAATAAAATTCCTTGCACTTCGTAAGACTTATAGAGATATTTTGTAAAAATATCCAATGAGCTGAAACAGAATTACTATTCTGTTTCAGGAGGTTGCCAGCTATTTTGAATAAAATAGCGACAACCTGTACTGCTTCTGTAGGAAGGACAGCTTCTGTAAGAAGCTCAAGGAAGTGGCGGTTAGCCTTAAAGTTAAATAGTTACATAGTTTTCAAAGTTATATTAAAACCAAGCAACAACGTAACTATTTAACTTGCTCTTTTTCTATTCTCTATTCAATTTTCCCTATCTTATCCCCTCTTTCCACAACTAGTACTTAAAACTGGCAAACTGGTAATCGTGATACAATGTCCCAATTATGCCAGACGGAGCAAAAACTAATAAAAATCTGCGGGTTGCCCCTCACAACATTGATGCTGAAAAAGCACTTCTGGGAGCAATTTTACTAAAACCAGACGCAATGCACGACGTATCAGTCACTATTTTTCCTGAAAGTTTTTATGCGTCCAAACACAGTGCAATTTTCGAAGCCATTTACCAAATATTTATTAAAGGTGACCCGATAGATATCGTATCGGTAACAAGTAAATTATCCGCCGCCAATGCGCTTGAGCGTGTCGGTGGCGCGTCATATATCACCGAACTTATCGAAACTGTTCCCGCGGCCGGTAATGCAATGTATTACACGGAATTAGTGCAAGGTAAAGCTATTTTACGTGGCCTTATTAATGCCGCCGATGAAATTGCAGAGATGGGCTACAGCAATCCTGAAAGTGCCGACGAAGTCATGGATCAGGCGGAGAAAAAGATCTACCAGGTAACGAATGCTCCTACCACGCAAAAATTTAAAACTATTGGAAGTTCTCTCACCGAAGCGTGGGAACGATTTGAATATCTCAGTGCTAACCAAGACGAAAAACGTGGTGTTCAATCTGGCTTTACCGCTCTTGATAACTTGCTCGCCGGATTTCAAAAGTCTGACCTCATTATTCTGGCCGCTCGACCTTCTATGGGGAAAACAACTTTTGCACTTGATATTGCCCGTAACGCGGCTTTGAAATATGGTTCTTCAATTGGAATTTTCTCACTCGAAATGTCTGATCAGCAATTAGTTGACCGTATGCTCGCTGCTGAAGCGGGAGTAGACTCATGGAAGCTTCGTACCGGTAAATTGTCGAGCGATCAAGAATTTGAAGCGGTCCAAACGGCTATGGCTAAGTTATCTGAAGCACAAATCCACATTGACGATCAAGCCGGAAATAATATTTTAAAAATGCGTTCTGCTGCCCGGAGGCTAAAAAATGAACACGGTTTAGATATGTTGATTGTGGACTACCTCCAGCTCATGTCCCCCACTGGCGCTAAATCAAGTGATTCGATGGTGCAACAAGTAACCGAGATTTCTCGGTCACTTAAAATCCTCGCCCGTGAGTTAAATGTGCCGGTAATAGCCCTCTCACAGCTCTCTCGTGCCGTAGAGCAACGCGGTGGTAAGCCACGCCTATCTGACCTTCGTGACTCAGGGTCAATTGAACAAGACGCGGACGTGGTAATGTTTATTCACCGCGAAGATAAGATGAATAAAGATACACCATCAGAACGTCCGAACATTGCAGAAATTCTGGTAGAAAAGCACCGTAACGGTCCCGTTGGTTCGTGCGAACTCTTCTTCGATGGTCAACACGTTAGGTTCCTCAATCTTGATACCCACCATAATAGCTTTAGCGCCGCCGCTCACGCCTCGAGTCAGGATGACTTTTGATGCTTGACAATATTTTAGAATGGTGTATTATTTAAGTAATTGGAAACAGCTTTCGGGCTGGGGCTCAGTCCTTCCAAGAGGTAAAAAACATGCCTCGCATTCCTTAGGGACTGCGAGGCATTATTTGTGTTATAATTTTTCGACTTTGAGTTTATCGTCACGATTACAGGTTCCAGGAATTTGCCCTAGGAAAGGGGAAAATTCGGAACTAAATTCAGAATAATCGCTACGCTCATTTCTTCATTTAATATTCCCTGTGTCCAACCTCGACAAACTCATCTCGCATTTTGAAAAATTTCCTGGTATTGGCGGACGCCAAGCTAAGCGTTTTGCGTTTCATATTTTGACCCTGCCTCCTAATGACGTTACTGAACTAGCTGAGCTGGTTGGTAATCTCAAATCGACTGTCATTGAATGTGCCTCTTGTCACCGGTTTTATTCTCGCAATGGCGGCGAAGGGACCTTGTGTTCTATTTGCACGGGTAACAACCGCGATCATAGCAAACTAATGGTCGTATCGGCCGATAGTGATATTACTGCTATTGAGCGCAGTGGTGTGTACGACGGCTTGTATTTTGTACTTGGTGGCACCGTACCGTTACTTCATAGTGAAGACGCTAAAAAACTACGGGGCGGTTCGCTTAAATCAACGGTAGAGGCACGCATCCCCGCAGGATTGTCAGAAGTCATTTTAGGCTTTGCCGTCAACCCCGATGGTGAAAACACTGCACGCTTTGTGGAATCAATCATCTTACCTCTCCTTGTTAACACCCATGAACCGCTCACCATTTCTCATCTCGGACGTGGACTTTCAACCGGGAGCGAACTTGAATATGCTGACCCTGAAACTATTAAAAATGCGTTACGAAATCGTGGTTAACTAGTTGGGTATGTGTGAATTTGGTCATGATTGCAATAAATCAAATTTGTAGTATAATATTTTTAATAGTTGTTTAGAGAAAGAAGCGTAATGACTACTGAAACTAGCTATTCTCATGAAGATGTCCGAAGGATGATTGAGTGGGATTTAAGGAAAAGTCGCTATGGAACTGCGCTTTCGATGAGGGAAGTAAACAAACTTGTTGAAGCATTAAGCGATGAAGTACTTACGATGTTAGAAAAAATCAATTTCCTTAACCTTACTGAAATTGAGAAACGAATTGAAAATCACCGCGCCCAGTAACTACGACCGCTCCATTTTGGAGCGGTCACTTTTTTATCTTTAGGTAAACAAAAACCCCTTTCGGGGTTTTTTGTTAAATTGATTCAATTTTGATTTGAGAGTACTTCTGACGATGACCAATTTTGCGGTCGCGGTTACTTTTGGCTTTGTATCGGAGGATAGTAATCTTTGGACCTTTTTCCAAACCGAGGTAGGTAGCCTTTACTTTCGTGCCCGTATACGGAGTACCGATGTTAGAACTAGTACCGTTATCAGTCATAAGCACAGTATCAAACTCAATCGCTGCTCCCGCTTCATTTTCACCTAATAATTCAACCTCGATAATATCACCGACTGAAACGATGTATTGCTTGCCGCCAGTTTCAATAACTGCAAACGGGGCGTCCTTTTTTGTAGTTGTAGCCATAGTGGTCGCTATAATACTGTATTACTTGAAAAAAAGCAAGATATACCCTATGATAGCGAAGCTTTAAGCAAAAGGGAGACATTGACTGTGAAAATGAAGCCAAGCAGAAAGATTCAAAAAGTTCCGAAATATATGCAAATGCAGGGGCAGATACCCTTAAGCGATCAAGCGGACAGCCCAGGGGTCTTTAAATCCCGTCGCACTCAACCGCCTCAAAAGGGCAACGGCCGTAAGTCTTCCCAAAACAAGTAACAGCACCTTAGTCGTTCCAAATCATGTTTGGGACGGCTATTTTTTATGATTGAATAAGTTGGCGAAACCAATATTTATGAAAAACTTAAAAGATTGATATTTTCAAAAATTTTAGATACTGTAGTAAGCAGACAGTCTTAACACATGAGGCACATAATGAAATCTCTCAGTAGTGGCTACGTGCACTTGCGGGTGCGTGAGCGTCGGTTTGTTGGCACCTGGACAGCTTTAAAAAATGTAATTATAACTGGACCCAGTCTCTTCCAGCCCGCAAAAAATTTTACTGTACCGCTCAATCATTTACTGATTAACGGTCAACCCAATAGATTTGCAGCTGTTGAGTTTAAACGAGGTGGCATTTTTCATCTTATTGATGAAAGTGTTCATGTACTCGCTAAACCAATTCGATACTATACGGCCCATACTGCTGAACTTTCAGATGCTCATATTGAAGTACTGACCAGGGCGCTTATTCAAAATGGTTGCTTTCAGGAGCATTGGGACAAAAGTTATGTAGCCAATTTGTACCGCATATAAAAGCAAAGCCGCGCCCAAAATCAGGCGCGGCTTTTTTATAGTTACTCAAAGTCATCAAATTTTGCTGGTTTATCTATCGCCAGTATTTCCACCCCCGCTGCTTCGCCGGTAATTTTCATAATATCTTTATCTACTTTTCCTAACTCTTTATACGCAGCGTTATAGTGATTTACCGTAGTACCAAGTGAGGTACCCAACTTATTGTAATAGTCTTCATATTTGGCAATGTGTCCAGACAATTTCTCGACATTTTTAATAATGTCTTGGGCTTTTTCTTCAATCTCTAACGCCTTGAGTCCCTGTAACACGGTTTGTAAATATGCCAGGAACGACGTTGGGGAAACAATAATGACTTTGTATTTTCCGGCTGCCCGTTGAATCAAATTATCTTCCCCTGCCCCAATTCGATTACTTAATAGATCGTAGTAAATGCCCTCGTGCGGAATAAACATAAAGGCAAAATCCATGGTACCTTCTGACGGACGAATGTACTTTGCTGTTTCTGAAATGCGGTTTTTAAGGTCATTTAAAAATACCTTTTCATAATTTGCTTTGTCTAATCCGTCAGCCGCTTCTACAAATCGATTGTAATTTTCTAAGGAAAATTTTGAATCTACCGGAATGACTTTACCCTTCACAAATACAGCAGCGTCAACTATCTCACCATCTTTAAACGCATGTTGCATGGCAAAGCTTTCAGGCGGTAGTACATTTTGTAACACAGTCTCCAAGTAATACTCACCTAAAATTCCTCGCTGTTTAGGATTTTTTAAAATATTTTGTAATTCGCGTAACTGATCAGCGACGGCAAATACTTGCTTACTACTCTCGCCTACCGCCGCGACATTTTTTTCGACATGGAGTAATTTAGTAGTAACGCTTTCCTGAATCGCCCTAATTTGTTCACCAACATCACGGTTGATTTGTTGCATGAGTTCTTTACTCTCTCGAAACTGCATCTGACTTCCCTGTTGCACTACTTTATTGCTCTCACTCATCTGCTCGCGCATACTGCGTGACAATTCCTGCAACTGCTGTTGCATTAACAACATACTATTAGAGTCCTCTTTTTGTCCGCCAGCTTTAATAAAAAAGACGTAGACCAGCACGGCAAATATTAAAACGAGTAATATGACCGAGACAATCGATATAAGTTCCATAATTGACCAATTGTATCACAATCATAGTACACCTCTTTTTTACCTACAGTATGTGCCGTATGTCATCGCGACTAATCTATGATAAACTTCAATCATAACAAATATATTTATGTCTCTACACGATCAACTACGCGAATCCTTAAAAACAGCTATGAAGGCTAAAGACGCCGTTACCCTAACGACTGTTCGTAGCATTATGACAGCCTGTACTAATGAATTAGTAGCTACCGGAAAAACTCCCCAAGATCAACTTGATGACACCGGAATTTTAGCGGTAATAAAACGACTCGCCAAACAACGAAAGGAATCAATTGTGCAATACGAAGCGGCCAACCGCCCAGAATTAGCAGAGCCAGAAAAATTAGAATTAGCTGTTCTAGAAACGTACCTCCCGACACTATTAACCCAAGAACAAATCCGTCCCGTAGCCGAAGCAAAAAAAGCCGAACTGGGAGTCACTGATAAAAGTAAGATTGGAATTTTAGTAGGAGCAGTGATGAAAGAAGTTGGTGGTAATGCGGATGGGGGTGATGTTAAAGCAGTAGTAGAATCCCTCTTCTAAATAAAACCCTTAAAATTGGCACATTGCGTTGTCGCTGCTGCGGTACTTTTCTCTCCGCCGTACAAGAAGTACGTCTACAAGAAAAGTCCTTGCACTCCTAGCACTGCACTCAATTTTCTGGGTTTTATAATTAAAGGCATAAATGGTTAATGAAAATTTTAAATGTAAATTAAATATTAATTTTTTGAGCGCTTAGAACTGCACTCCTTTTCC
>JAYSSH010000042.1:0-4107 GCA_043720635.1 Candidatus Kaiserbacteria bacterium | reverse complement strand
GTGCGACTTCTGCTACAGGAACAGCAACGCAATCACTTACATCTACTGCTACAGTAGAGGGTGCTTACTTCAAAGTTAGCGAAGGTGAAACAAAGTCATTTACTCTTACAGTGAACTTTGATCCTGCTACGGCTGGATTCTACCAAGTTCAACTATACGGTATTAACTTTGCTGCAACAGCAATTGCTGCAACAACTCACCAGACAGCAGTTCCAACTGAAGACTACGAAACTGCACAACTTTCTATTTAATTCATTTAGAGAAAAAGTAGTTAAGACGTTCGTCTAAGCTAGAGAAACAAAAGCCCCTTACGGGGCTTTTGTTGTGTCTGGAGCAAAGCTCCGCCTAGGACAAAGCTCCGCCTAGGACTCTCCTAGGCAAACCCATAAAACCAACATATAATCCATGTTGGTTTTTTGGCGTGCTACTATTTACCTATGGGAATACGTGCTATTCAGTTAGTAGAAGGTGAGTTTTATCATGTATACAATCGGGGTACTGATAAACGCACTCTATTTAGAGATGATACAGATAGGCAACGGTTTATGAAATTGTTGTATATCTCAAATACTGCGGAACATATAAACGTACGAAACTTACTCCGAAAAAATAATGAACCATATACATTTAAGAGGGGAGCACCGCTTGTTAGTATTGGGGCGTTTTGTTTAATGCCTAATCATTTTCATATATTAGTCACACCGGTTGTCAAAGACGGAGTTTCGTTATTTATGAAAAAATTATGCACGGGCTACTCAATGTATTTTAACAAGAGGCATAATCGCACGGGTACGTTGCTCGAAGGTCCCTTCAAAGCAAAATGGGTAGATAATGATATCTATCTTAAATACCTGTACGCATATATTCATCTTAATCCGCTTAAACTCTGGAGGAAAGAGGATATTGATACCGAAATTGCAGATAGCGATGTTTTAGAATTTTTGAAAAGCTATACCTACTCTAGTCTCCCCGACTACCTCCAGGTATCGCGATCGGAAAATATTATTTATGATCCACAGCCTTTTCCGGAGTATTTTAAATCAGTGGCAGATCAGGTAACTGAGCTGAAAGAATGGCTGTTGTTACGAGAAGAGCAAGAAATGCCATAAAACCAGTTTTGCCTAGGACTCTCCTAGGCAAACTCTTTATAACCAACATTAGTATAATGTTGGTTTTTTGGCGTTGGCAACCAACAAGGTAGATTGACAGTTTTATATACATTGTATATACTATGTGAGAGAAGTACATTGATTGGGATGACGAAAAAAATAATTGGTTAATACTTAACCGCAGTATTTCTTTTGAAATATGTGAAGCTTACATTATTGCGGGTAAAATTTTAGCAATAACAGATAATCATCCGCCGTATGAACATCAAAAAGTATTTGTTATAGAGGTTGAAGGATATGCGTATCGAATACCATTTGTAGAAGATGATGAAAAAATTTTTTTAAAAACCGCATATCCCAGCAGAGTAGATACAAAAAAGTATTTACAAGATACTAATAATTAAAAATATGGAACACAATTTTAAATTAACTCCCGAAGAGCAAGAAATCGAAGACGCTATTGAGCGTGGTGATTATACTCCTGTAAAAAACTTTGCTGAAGAAAAGGCTAGATATGAAGCGATAGCTAAGTATACTCTCGAAAAAACAAAAGCAATCAATATCCGCCTTACTGAAAAGAACCTCATAAAAGTAAAAGCTGCCGCCGCCCGTGAAGGTATCCCATACCAAACTTTTATTACTTCTTTAATTCATAAAAACACCTAAACAAAAGCCCCGCAAGGGGCTTTTGTTGTATCTCGGTAATGAAGTAGGGAAGATAAACAGTCTCTCTCCAGGGGTACCCTGGGAACAATACCCAGGGGACCTCTGGAATAGACTGAGATAAAACATTCTTTAGTATGGTTAAGCGTTGTTAAGAAAAAGTTGTCCCCAGCTATATCCACAGATTTATAATAAAAAGAGTAGGCTAAGGGTAATAGTATGAGGAATATTCGTATCCTTAATATGTTCAAATCTTGTATAGTTCTTGTATTTGTTTTAGTAACACTCTTTGGACAAAGTGTATTTGCAGCCGTATTGTACGATCAAAGTCAAGTCGGTACTAGATATGATTTGATGAAACCGTTCGTAAATGTTTTCTATGGTTTGAGTACAAGGTATCCACAATATATTGGTACAGGACAAATATATCCTGGCGGAGGTGAAGCATACGAAGGAACTGCAGATTGGCTGCGGGTAAAGCGCATTTCTGGAGTAGCTTGTGATGTGCCGAGCAATGTCAGGATCTTCTCATCAGACGGTGATACTGAAATAGGTGAAATAGGTGGAATTGGTCAGGGAACTTCCACGGGTCCCTACTGTGATTTTCCGATTACGGGTCCCAATCGAACAAATATGATCCCATGGATGATTTCTATTTGTGTGGATGGTTCTTGCACTAACAGAAGCGGAGATTTAGTTTTGGACGGCTCTCCAGAAAATAAAGGTTTTGTAGATGATGGCACAAAGTCAGCGATGCAACCTGGTGGCTGGGCGTTTCAAATCTGTGATATCGATGGATGTTCGGGTGGTTTTGGGTCAGTCGCCACTACTACAGCAACAACCACTCCTACCACCACACCCCTAACCGCCACCAGTACCGGTGCCAGTAGCGTGTTGTTCTTGCCGGGCATCCAAGCCAGTCGGTTGTATAAAAGTGGATTAGCAGGCAGTGAAGATCAGATATGGATACCTGACGGTAATCAAGATGTACGACAATTAGCAATGAGCAGCGGAGGCATTAGTCAGAATCCGGTATACACTAGAAATATTTTAGAATCGTTACTTATTGGCGGAACGGTGTATGAATCATTTATGCAGTCAATGATTAATTTAATGTTTGACGGTGTCATTAAAGCCTGGGCACCATATGCGTATGACTGGCGCTACAGTGTAGATGATATTGCAATAAATGGTACAAAATATGAGCAGGGTACCAGAAAGGCTATAGATATAATCCAAACCTTAGCTTCCAGTTCGTTTACTGGTAAAGTAACAATAATTGGACATTCAAACGGAGGTTTACTAGCTAAAGCTATTGTTAAACAATTAGAGCAAGAAGGCAAAGCTAATTTAATAGACAGGGTTATTTTATTGGCTTCACCGCAATTAGGTACACCAAAGGCAATCGGCACTATTTTACACGGCTACGATCAAGAAAAGCTTGGCGGGTGGGCTATCGATGATGTGGATGCTCGGGAAGTGATACAAAATATGCCGGGAGCTTATGGACTAGTAACTTCGCAAGAGTATTTTGATACTGTTCCCGACACAGTAATTCGGTTTGAAAATTCCACCGCTACTCAACTTTTTAGAACTGCCTATGGTGACCGTATCGATTCTGCAGAAGAATTAAAACGTTTTATGATAGGTAGTAGCGATAACCGGCTACAGGCCCAGACAATCGATGAGGTATTGCGGGTTAATTCCACACTTTTAGATTCCGCCTTAAATCTCCACAACACCTTACTTGATACTTGGATAGCACCAGCTGGGGTAAGGGTTATTGAAGTTGTTGGTACTGGGTTAGATACGGTGTCCGGCTTTGAATATCGTTCTTTTAGTGAAAGAGTGTGTTCAGTTTTAGGGGTATTCTCCTGTGAGACTAAATACTTCTATAAGCCCGTACCAATAATTTCACAAAAGGGAGATAAAACTGTGATGGCAGATTCAGCGGAGGGTTATGGTGGGACTAAAGAAAAATACTATATTGATTTAGAGGCATCGGATATTAAAGGGGAGCAATTTCAAGTTGAACATTACAATATTTCGGAAAACCCCTCAATTCAGAAGCTCATAACTAATATTTTATTAGCCACTAGTAGTGATATTGAATTTATATCTACTACTACCACCGAAATAAATACAAACCGAGTACTGATGGGAGTTCATTCACCTGTAGCAATTGAAGTGGTAGACTCAAATGGTAAACGAGTAGGGAAGAAAATGGTAGGAGGTGTGCCCACCAAGGAGGAAAGTATACCTGGCAGTACCTATTTTGAAATTGGAAGTAGTAAATATGTAATTGTTCCCGAGAATGGTAATTACACAATAAAGT
>JAYSSH010000041.1:0-11114 GCA_043720635.1 Candidatus Kaiserbacteria bacterium | reverse complement strand
ATGTGGCGTCATACGTGAATAGAGAAATTAAAGTTGGTGAGCTTAAAATTATTTTTGTAAGAATGAAAGAGTATGTTTTAAGTAGTACAATGGGCATTAAGCATACAGACGGGTATGCCACTGCTACACCAGAACGGGCATTTTTAGATAGGGTGTATATAAGCAAAGAATATCATTTTGATAATTTGGTTAACTTGGATTGGAGTAAAGTATTTGAGATTTTGCCTATCTATCATAATAAACGTATGGAACAAAAAATACAGGAGTATTTCAAAAACTACCAAGCAAGTCTTATATGTAAAACGGCATGACATTACATTACCTTAAGCATAAAAATATTTTGCTACAGATTTTGAAGGATATTTACTCTGATACTACCATTTCACCTTACCTGGGATTTAAAGGTGGTACCGCCGCGATGATGTTCTATGATTTGCCGAGAAACTCTGTGGATCTAGATCTTGATTTACTTGATGAAACAAAAGAGGTTGAGATTTTCGAGAAGATACGCCAGATTATTAGTAATTATGGCAAGATAACTGACTCTTCTCAGCAAAGATTTAATTTACGAAATGTCATTTCATACGATCAGAAAACTCAAAATATAAAAGTGGAAGTAAATCTTCGACAATTTGGTTCAAAATATGAAATTAAGAACCTGTTAGGTATTTCAATGTTAGTTATGGTGCAGGAAGATATGTTTGCTCATAAATTAATGGCCATGATGGAACGGGTCGGTAAAACTAGTCGTGATATATTTGACGTTCAGTATTTTGCAAAACAAAATTGGCCAATAAATAAGAAAATTATCGAAGTGCGATCCAGGCTGTCTTTTAAAGAAGCATTAGAGAAGGCGATTCTTCAACTAGAAACCATGAACAATCGATATATCTTAGATGGTTTAGGTGAATTACTGACGGACTCTCAAAAAGACTCAGTAAAAGCAAAATTAAAAGCAGACACAATTTTTGCACTAAAATTAATGCACAGTAATGAAAAATGATATGGCAAAGAACTCGGAAAAGATAATTTCAGCCATTGTCTTAAAATATTACAGATCACCTGCAAAGAATGACCCGCTCATACCACGTTTTCTATGTGCACGTTGTGTAAAAATGCAAACTAGAACAGGCGGGGGCTATTTGGATGAGATGGGCAAACCAAAACAAATCTGTGAAGATTGTGCTGTTGAGAGATACAAAAATGATTATGGGTTCAAAAATATTAAGACTGCTTATGCCAGGAGAAGAAGGATATTTGACGTTGGTTATTTATTTAATGAAATTATCCTTGATACTATATTAATAGAGAAAAAAATTCAAGATATAAAGGAATATAAAAATGCAGACGAGGTATTTCTTCGGGCGAGTAAACTATATAGTCATATTTTTAAAACTGAGGATAAAATTAAGTTAGAAGAAATTGATAATCAAAAACAAATTGAAGATATTTTTCGTAAGAAATTAGCGACTGTCGATGTTGAAAAGATTTTTCAGGATTTGTAATCTGTTTTATAAAAATATCGTTGCAAAGCAAAAGTATTATAAGTTTTGCGCCGGGAGGGTGAGAAAGTCTAGGAGACTTTCACAAGACTCATTGAGGGTTTATGTAACGCAGTGGAATAAAACCCAATGAGTGGACAGATCCTGTAAGGATTCGAAGCTTACAGCTTCAGTAAACCTTGTCACTATTTTATTTCGTTCCTCATAAAATAGCAGGCAAGGTCTTCGAATCCCTCCCGTGAGTGACGTTTAGTCACTCACTCCGGCGCACGCAATAAAAATGGCACCCCTGAAAGGAGTGCTCATTTTTATACGCGTGCGCCGAGATGGAGTTGGTTCGACAACTTTATGTGGGGTAGGAGATCGTATGTAATAAAATTTAACTATGGGCATTCTTTCTCGATATAAAAAAGTCTTATTGGACACTGAACTTCAGTACAAGAGTATCGGTAAGGTATTTTGTCCATACTTTAAAAAGAATGTTACTTTTAACTCTGATGGATTCCACCATTTACGCTACAAGGTGGCAGGAAGTGAAAGAGAAAAATCTGCACAGCTGTATAAGTTTAGTTTGCTTGTAGGTGCTATAGAAATTATAGGTGCTTCGGGTACGCTCCAACAATATAGAAAACAGTGGGGAGCAGTCGGCCGCAAAAAGAACACTGATGGTTCTCGAGAAATGAAAGAAATGGAATATTTTGCATTTGAAGGAATATTAGGTGAAGGTTCTTCAATGATGAGAATTAAAGCTATTGTACGCAAAGTAGGTAATGGTGAACCACATTTTTGGAGTGTGATGTCCGACGCTGATGTAAAACGGAAGTCCTCATATAAGTTGGCATCAGATGATGTTATTGATCAGTAGGTACAAAAATACCCCTCTCAAGAGGGGTGCTTTTGTATGCCTGCCTTCAGCTTACAGAATATGTTGGCTGAACGGGGCTTTCGCCCACAGGCACAATTTAATAATATAGTATTTTTTGGAAAAATCAACCCAAAAATTTCCTCAAGTCATTATTGTCGAACCCTACAACCTCCCTACAAAAATATCATTGCAAAGCAATGATATTCATGTTAGTGCGCCGAACTGGAGTTGGTTCGACACTGGTGTGCTACTATTTAATCATTATGCAACCAGAAGCAAATCAACTTGAAGGGTATTTAGCACCCCTTAAAAAAGTCACCCCACTTTCTAAATACTTGGCATTATTCCTTTTTATCATACTGCCGTTTGTGGGTTCGTACATTGGGTATAAACTTGCGCCTGAGAGGGTGCTGGAGATTGAGAGAGTTGTTCAATCTGAAGAATCTTTAGACGGAGATATTGGAAGTTTGATAGAATCAGATTCGAAAAAAAATAGAACAATAACAGAAGATAAGCTAATTGCAGAAAGTTCTAATCCATATCTAGCTAAAAGAGTATTGAATTACAATCCGAGTTTTACCTCAGACTACTTTGTGGAACGAAATCATTTGGAGCATACGATTATTCGTCTTGCGGAAAAATTTTCAATACCAGTTGATATTAAATCGGAAGGAAATGCAGTACTAAAATGTTCAATTAGTAATGAACATGCTTCTAACGAAATGTCTAACCTAGTACCTGGTAACAAATACGGTGAGTTTATATATTTTGGATTCCGCTGTCTTCACAAAGGAGCGGCACGCTTTTACTTTCAAGGTGATGTAGAAGTATCTGGCCAAGGTAATGGTTATGAGAACTTGGGCGGCTTTGCAATTACAGGTAGTTCCAAAAACAAGTTCCCGATTGCGGTTGCTCAAACCTTACGTGAAAGTTCGGTAGAGGATCATTTTGATTTGGCAGAAGGAAGTGTTTTTTTTGCGAAGACCTCCCCCACGATTGTGACAACTGACATGTTGATTCTTGACGTGGTTACTGGAGGATTTCAGGGTCCATGGCATGTGGACATGAATGTTGTTGATATAGTAGATGTTACTAGTGAGTAATAATACACGATATCTTTTCCTAAAGAAAAAGTCTCTATAATAAGGACGATTTCGTGTGTGTCCCGGAGGGAATTTCGGTCTTTACTTTCACAAATGAGTATCTAAATTAAAGTTCACTTTTATTTATGATACGAATGCAGTGAAAGAAAGCTTTGCTTTCAGACCAGTATCCCAATTGGCTTGATTATTTCGCTACGCTCATAATCCAACTCAATCGGGCTTCGAATCCCTCCCGCAAGTGACATTTAGTCACTCGCTCCGGCGCACGAACAAAAATGGCACCCTTGTGGGGTGCTCATTTTTGTATTCGTGCGCCGAGCTGGAGTTGGTTCTACAACTTTGTGTGGGGTAAGGGGTAAAAGAAAAGCTGCTCGGAGAAGATTAAATATATCAGGTTTATTTATGTTTACCCTCAAAAATTTTGACAAATACTAATAAATATGATATAAAGAAATCTGATTGAAACTACTCGACTTTGCGAGTTGGGTACACAAAAGGCGCCCGAAGAAGCCAAGCGGCAGAGGGTTGAGAGAAAATGACGACAAAAATAACTTCGCTGGGATGTAATCAATCTATCTCAGCAGTCGATGTCCTTCCGCAGCTTTCCTGGGTCTGGGGGAGTTTGCCTTACGCGTTCTTACAGCACTTGAGGTGCGAAGTGGCTATCCTGATGGATGAACGCTTCAATGATGAATCCGCAGATTATCTTTCTGACTTTGCGGAAAAAATCGCGACACACTTTACTGCTGATAACAAGCCAGGAGAAGTCGAGCGTGTGGAAAGTGATGAGAACATCATCATGCTCAATAGAAATGAACGAGGTTTTCCGATACGTACTTTGGGGCGTGCTGGCTACGGCGGCCTCAAGATTATCTGGACCGAACGCTCTGTGTCGATTGAGGTAATCGCCTACTGCGGGCGATCGGTAACGATTGACGTTTCTTGGAAAAGTATTGAGGACCACCCGTGTCGCACTGTTGAGTACGTTGTGAAAACGGTTGTCGTCATAGACTTCAACACTGACAGTTACACGGCCGCATCGCAGGTTACAGACATCTTTGTTCGAGCGGGTCTAGATTACGATGCGGAGTGAAATATCAGCCGAACGAGTGCATCACCAATTTGGGGCGACTACAAAAGTCGCCCCTTTCCTATTTGAAAATATTGATAGTTTATTTTTTAGTGTCGAACCCCCAAACCTCCCTACAAATAATACCATTGCAATGCAATAGTATTTTTGTTTGTGCGCCGGGAGGGATTCGAAGCTTACAGCTTCAGTACAGGTTGTCGATATTTTGTTCGGCTCCGCCTTCAAACTATCTGACTAGCCTTTTCGAATCCCGCGTAAAGTGTGTCCCACACACTTTACTTCCCGGCGCACTAATAAAAATCGCCCAGGCAAATGCCTGAGCTGATTTTTAAAAAGTGCGCCGGGAGGGATTCGAACCTTCGTAGGACATAGTCCGAGAGATTTACAGTCTCTTGCAATTGACCGCTCTGCCACCGACGCAATTTATTTCTTTAATTCTTCTATCCACCTAAGTACTAAAAACAACAATTTCTTGTCCATGTATCTTAGATGTACTAGACCATACTTCATTTTACGCTTTTTTTCAAGTGTAGTGTTAGATTTGGCAATATATGGCTTTGAAAAGTTTGCTATGGGAATCTTTAGTAGGTTGCTCCAATACAATCTCTGTTCATTTACTAGAAATTCATCATGGCTATAAAGCAGAACTTTAATTCGATTTTCATCTATATGGCACACTTCACGTAAGAAGCGGAGAAATAATACCACCATGTTTGAATCACTGTTGGCAAAGTCGATACCTTTACTTTTTTCTGTTTTGTATCCCTCTGCCCAATACAAGGCAGTGCCGAGTAGTTTTAGTTTCACCTGTTCGGGTGAAAGCGTTTTAGGAATATTAAATGAAAGTTCTTTTTGTGCAAAACTATTGGCAGCTGTTGCTTTTCGATCACGTCTTGCAATATTGTTATGGCGCATAGCGTAAAATAACGAATTGACTGAATATCCAGTTTTTTCGCTGATTTGGCGCACATTAAGACCTGCTCCATAAAGATTTTTTATCACTAGTATTTCTGTCTTAGGGACCGTAGCCATATAGTCAATGTAAATTATACCAATAACAATTCTCAGTGACTAATTTTTCGCAGTTGATAATATGGTAACCTAGGGTAATGCAGAAACTCTTGGTAGCGGTGGCGGTGATGGCGTATTTGTTTGTGGTGCCTTTTACTGTTTCGGCGGCTACACTTGTGCCGTGTGGGGGGCCAGGGGAAGATCCGTGTCAAACCTGTCATGTGGTGTCTCTGGTTAACAACGTGGTGGCGTGGCTGGTGATGATATTAGGAACGATTGCGGCAATTTTGATTATTGTGGCCGGAGTGCGGTTGGTGACGTCTGGAGGGAACACCAGTGCGATGGAGCAGGCGAAAAGCTCGATGACCAATTTAATTATTGGCTATTTAATTGTCCTGTCTGCGTGGTTAGTTTTGGATTATGGGCTTAAAGCGCTGCTTATTCAAGACGGAGCCAATAGTTTTGGGGTGTGGAATACAATTAGTTGTACCGATCAGCCTATTGCGCAAAGAAACACGGTTGATCAAATACCGGTTGATTGGATTGAATATACACCACCTCCCGGTACAATTTCTTATGTTGATCCAATCATGACTGGTGGAAGTGGTTCAGCGCCGGGAGGCACAACTGGGGGGGCTAATCCACCAAATATGTCTGGTGTGGGATCTTGCAGTCCTAGCTTGATATCGCCTTATTTTGGATCACAAACAGGTAATGCTCAGTGTATCATTAGACATGAAAGTGCTTGTGGTGCCAATATGGTCAGTCGTTCAGATGTTATGAGGGATGGAAGAGCGTTTTCGTTTGGTCCTATGCAGATAAACCTAACAGTACATGTACTACAAGGGTGTGCAGGATATCCCTCAACCTTAAATTGTTTGTCAGCATTTTCTGGAAAAAATTACACGGCCCGGGTCATTAATGAAGCGCTCTATCAACAGTGTGCGCGAGCAGCGCAAAATCCAACGTGTAACATTAAAAATGGAGCCCGCATTTACCGTGAATCGAGAAATAGTTGGCGACCATGGTCTACGGCGGGAGTGTGTGGCTTGCGATAATATCATTATATGAAAAAAATATTTTTACTACTTGGTTTGCTAATTATTGCAATTGTAGCCACGCTGTATGTAGGTGATAATGCAACACAAAAGCCAACAACCGTTGAAGAGTTTACTGATTTTGGCACTACTGTTACGTCAATTTCAAATATTGAAACCAAACCAGTTTCAGCTGCTGATCCTACCAGTCGGGTTACTGACATAACTAAATTACCCGAGGTAGTAGATATAGGAGATGGAATGTATTCACTTGATGGTATCCGAAGTAATCCGCAGGCAAATTTTTCCTTAGTGTACTCAGATATTGATAACTCATATTCCATTGCCATTTTAGCTGAGCCGGTTGCGGGAAATCGGATTGAGGCAAGTAAATATTTTTTAGAGCTATTGCAAACTGATGAAGCTACAGCCTGTACCTTAAATGTATATGTGGGAACAGTCGCGGCTGTTAATGAGAATTTATCTGGGAAAAATCTAGGTCTAAGTTTCTGCCCGGGTTCGATGCAATTGTAATATGAAATACTTTTTTGCATTAATTATAGTTGCAGGCGCGTTAGTTAGTTTTTTTGGGACACCAACTGCAATTGCTCAAACAGGAATTGCACAATTGTCTGGGTGTACTGGTTTAGATTGCAGTGCTTGTAACGTAGTTAATTTAGCTAATGGTGCCATTAAGTGGTTGATTGGAATTCTATTTATAATATTTGCGTTACTTTTAGCAATCGCGGGTGTGCGTTTGGTCACTTCAGCGGGAAATCATCATGCGCTTGATGAGGCGAAAAGTTCATTTACCAACGCCATCATTGGATTTTTAATTATTCTTTCGGCTTGGTTGATTGTTGATACGATTATGCGGGCGCTGGTGGGTACTGAAAGTCGACCAGGGCAATTAGTATCGGGGGGAAGTGCAACCGGGTATTTATTTTGGTCTGAGGTGTCGTGTCAGAAGCAGGTGGTTCCAAACAATGTAAAGGTGGTACAGGAAAAAGTAGTGTATTTAGATTTAGATCCTGCTGCCATTGAAGGAGGAGGTATTGCGACGGGCGGCGGTTACCTTGATGGAAATGCAGGCGGGGGTAGTGCTCCAGGTGGAGGAGCTGGAAGTTCTGGAGGCGGAGGCCAAGCTAGTGGTGGTACTCCATTGACACTGTCATTACGAAGTGGTGGTACGGCTGTTGTAGCACCGTGTGGGGCAGGAGCTGCAGATAGGCGTACTATAAATTTTTTAGGTGGCTCAGTTACCGTACATAAAAATTTGGTGCCGAGTTTGCAACGAATTAATATGCGTTGGTTACAAATGGGTGGTCAAAATTTTTATCGTGTTACTTCAGTGGCTGCGTACAATTGCAGAAATGTAGCTGGTACTAGTCGATTATCTGTTCATGCGTATGGATTAGCTATCGATATTAATCCAACTCAGAATCCGTACGGAAGTACTTTAATCACCAATATGCCAGCCACCTTTGTGTATCTCTTCCGAAATGAGGGTTGGGGCTGGGGTGGAAATTGGAGCTCCAAAAAAGATGCAATGCACTTTAGTAAATCACGCGGTGAACAGGGTAATATGGTGGGAGAATAACATGTATAATTATTAAAACAATATGCTTAAATTTATTTTTGGGTTTGTAGTACTGCTAATTCTCATAATTGCAGTAACGTTGTGGATGGCACAAAAAAATACTGATGCACCAGCTGTGGTGCCTGAGACTTATGTGCCATTTCCTGAAGCCCTCGTAACTCCACTTGATGTACCTAAAAATTTTGATGATTTGATTACTACTCCACCCACTAATCTTTTTGCAAAGGTTCAAGATCAAATGCACCTTGATACCTATACAGTAATTTCTTGCACAGCTTCACAAAATCAAGAAAAGGCTGTCTTGTTGACGGCCAAGTACGTAGAAAATGAAGCTGGAAATAATTTTAACGCTGCCCTCAAGGCAGTTTCTGATTGGGAATCTTCAATATTACTGGACATTGGAAAAGTAATATTTCCAAGTATAAACGATAGTGAACGTGCTCAGTCTGTTGTCTTTTCTAATGTTCCAAATACTGAATACCGGATTGCTTCGATTACTGTAGGGGACAAAAAAACTTCACTACACTATGGATGGCAAGATAATTATGTAGTGTTTGCTAGTACTAAAGAATGTTTAGGTGAAATTTTGCGTACGGTGCAAGATGGGGCGTAAATACAAGTGTACGATTTCTACTCCACTGTCGCGAAGCGACACGTCTCCTTTAGTTGTCGCAAGCAAAGCAGTTTGCTCTGGCGGTCACAGATAATTTCTTGCAGAAATTTCCGCGACCCCGACGCACTCGTGGCAGAGCCACATCGTTTACGTCTCCCGCAGACGCCGCATGTGACATTAGTCACATGCTAAATCAGAAAACCACCAGCTATTCGCTGGTGGTTTTCTGATTTGCGTCTGCGGGCCCACGAGGACTTGAACCTCGGTCAACGGTTTTGGAAACCGGTATTCTACCACTGAACTATAGGCCCGTTTATACGGTACGCGTAATAGTATCAGTTTTTTATAAATTGTTCTACTAACAAAATCGCATTCTCATTATTGGCTGGAAAGGGGAGCCAGTGGATATTTTTGTCACGTTTGAGCCAGACTCTTTGGCGTTTGGCGAATTGGCGGGATTTATTTGTAAGTTGTTCAATCATTTCTTCGCGGGTGAGTTTGTTTTGTAAATAAAAGGCAATATAGCGGTACTCAAGCCCTATTGCTTCGAGACGCTCCCAGGTGACGCCATTGGTATGAAGCGCTTCAACTTCCTCAATCATACCAATTTTTAACCGATCGATAATCCTTTGGTGGATGCGTTCATTTAAGAGGTCAGTCGGTATATCAATACCAATTGTAAACCAGTCGTAGGGTAATTCATGTATTTGAATTTCTGGTACAACACCAATTGCTTCAATCACCTCAAGGGCGCGGATGAGTCGGCGCGGATTATCTGGATCAATGGTTTCTGCGCGCCGGGGATCTTTTTTTATCAACTCTGCAAATAATTCCTCGGTAGTTTTTTGTTCGAGAGTGGTGCGGAGTGTAGGGTTTGGCGGGACGGGTGCGCTTTGCATCGTGCCTTTAAGAAGTTCTAAATAAAAGAAGGTGCCGCCCGCAACAATCGGTAATTTGCCACGGTTCGTGATGTCATGTAGTGCAACGTCGCCGTCACGTTTAAAATCTGCCCCCGTATAGACTGTGGTTGGTTCGACCACATCAATCAAATGGTGCGGAATGCCCGCCATTTCGCGTAGGGTCACTTTGGCCGAACCGATATTGAGTCCACGATAGACTTGTCGCGAATCTGCTGAAATAATCTCGCCATCAAAATGCTTAGCAAGCGCAATAGAGAGTGCCGTTTTGCCAGACGCAGTAGGACCAACGATGGCGATGGCTTTGGGTGTTTCTACGTCTGACATAAGGGGAGTGTAGCAAAAGAATGGGTAAAAGAAAATGCCGCCCCGGGTGAGTGGGACGGCAATTATTTAGGCAGACGCTTTAACTTTTTCTTTATAGACTTCAAGCTTGGCAGGGTAGTCCATAATGGTCTCGTACTGGATTCGGTTCAAGTAGGCTTTACCGAGAGCCCATTCCATCAAGTTTTCAAATTCCCAAACTGTATGGAGGCGAATCCCCATTTGTTTGAGCTCAAAAGCTGCGGTGTTGCTACGATTGAGAAATACTAACAAATCAGGTACTGTCCCACGCATTTTGATGATTGGTTCTAACGCTAACCCCTTGGTTTGGGTACTTGTTACCAAGTCGTCTACCAACAACACATCCTTCCATACTGCCAAGTCCTCGGGTGCCAGCCGAAACGCCCGCTTGCCTGAGACGTCTATTTTTTCCAACTGGAAACGTTCTAGCTCAATCCCTTCTCCTTGCAAGAAGGCTAGCATGGAGTCGAGAAAGGGATCGCCAGCGGCCGGAATTGAACAGATTCGACGTAGTTGGGTAAAAAGTTCTTCCTCATGCCCTTTTAATACCATGGCGTAACCAATGACATCAATGTCCGCTTGCCTGAGGGTGCCGCCCTTCGTGCCCTTGGGCCGTAGATTGAGATAAAAGGGTGACAAGGGCGCATCAGGCAACTTGTCGTGGAGGGCTATTTTAAAACCCTCCTTGATGTCGATTTTGAAACTGCCGGTACGGAAAATGCGGTGGGCAGCTTCTTCTCGGGTGGTCATTAGGTCAATCTTCAAGATCATATCCCTCCTGTTTAAGCTACCGTAGTGTAGCAACTGGCGATGAATGTAGGGTACTAGAAAATACAAAAAAGACAAGAAAAAACCAATATATAGCCAAATGTGAATTTATGACTTAGATAATTTAGTTTTATCTAAAAATCTTTCAACGTCTTTTGCCAATCTAACTACATATTTAATGTTTCCATTTTTTTGAATTGAGGACTGAATTTTTGGCCTAAATCCTAATTTGCTAATCATTATATAAACATCCTCGATTAATG
>JAYSSH010000040.1:0-4133 GCA_043720635.1 Candidatus Kaiserbacteria bacterium | reverse complement strand
AAAAGTATTCAGTTAATCGCGGGTGGGGAGTACTTGAGGTTGATAGTAATCAAAATGATAATGGTGGTTACCGTAACCTCACGCTTGAGATTCAAGGTAAAAATGCCTATGGGACGTTGCGGGTAGAGTCAGGAGTACATCGCTTGGTGCGGATCTCGCCTTTTAACAGTAATGGGAAACGCCAGACATCATTTGTGTTAATAGAAGTGTCTCCACAAATAGACGATGTTTCAACTATTTCTATTAAAGATGAAGATATAGAAGTCACGTTTGCTCGCTCAGGTGGCGCGGGTGGGCAAAATGTAAACAAGCGGGAGACAGCCGTGCGTATGACACACATCCCGACTAATATTTCCGTACATGTTTCAACTGAACGGTCGCAACAACAAAATCGTGAATTAGCACTTAAATTACTAGCAGGAAAATTATATTCATTCGAAGAAGCCCAACGTTCTCGCGAACTTGCGGGTCTATCCATTGAAAAGTCCGTAAAAATTGAATGGGGTAGTCAGATTCGTTCGTATGTTCTCCATCCGTATCAATTGGTAAAAGATCATCGCACTAACGTTGAAATACGTAACATATCACCAATTTTGGAAGGTGATATACAGGTCTTCCTAGACGCGCACCCCCAGGTAGCGTAAAATGTAGTATCTATGATTTACTTTGATAATGTTTCCAAGCTCTACAACGGCGGACGCTCGGCTGCAATCGAAGAAGTTACTTTTCAGATTGATCCTAAAGAATTTGTTTCAATCGTAGGACACTCCGGCGCCGGTAAATCTACGTTACTTAAAATGATTATCGCGGAAGATAGACCAACCTCAGGGCAAGTATTTTTTGAATCGCTTGATATTCATAAAATCCCACGCACCAGGTTGCCACACTACCGTCGTAAGATCGGTACCGTGTTTCAAGATTTTAAATTACTCCCTCACAAAACCGCTTACGAAAACATTGCGTTTGCGATGGAAGCAAACGGGCGAAGTGATGAAGAGATTGCCGAGAACGTACCCCAAGCCTTAGCATTGGTTGATCTTAGTGACAAAGCCTGGAATTTTCCAAACGAATTATCAGGGGGTGAAAAACAACGGGTAGCGATAGCGCGAGCCATTGTGAATCAGCCGGATATTATTATTGCTGATGAACCAACGGGTAATCTTGACCCAATTGCTACCTATGAGGTAGTGCAAATTTTACGTAAGATTAATGACCTTGGTACGACGGTTGTTATGACAACCCACAATAAAGGTGTAATTGATGAGTTGGGTCGTCGGGTAATTACCATGGACGGTGGACGCATCATGCGTGATGATCAAAATGGTAAATACGTCTTGTAATATATTGATATGGTAACTAGTCTTCGAAGAATTTTTAAAGCGGGGTTTGTAGGGTTTTGGCGCAATGCGTATGTGTCTCTAGCGTCAATCTTTGTGATAACGGTCGCGTTATTTGTAATTGGTTCAACAATGTTGATCGACCAACTACTGGGAGCATCTCTGGCGCAACTACAAGCAAAAGTTGATATTAACGTCTATTTCGTGCCATCAGCTCCACAAGAAGAAATTGACACACTTATAAATTCAGTGAAAGCCCTGCCTGATGTGGAGCGAGTTACCTATACGTCACGAGAAGACGCCCTGGCTGAGTATAGAAAAGATAATGAAGATGACAGTGTGGCGATGCAGGCCCTTGATGAATTGCGGGAGAATCCACTGGGAGCTACTATTGCGGTTCAAGCTAAAGAAACTTCCCAATACGAAAGTATCAATCGCTACCTCGAAGAGCAAAAGAATCCCATTATTGAAGAAATTAACTACGTTAAAAACAAAGAGTCAATTGGAAAACTAAGTTCAATTATTGGTGCGGTAGAACAAGCGAGCTTTGTGGCGCTCATGGTATTAATAATGGCTTCGGTTCTGATTACCTTTAACACTATCCGTTTGGCAATTTTCACCGCCAAAGAAGAAATTTCTGTGATGCGTGTGGTAGGTGCAAGTAACATGTACATTCGAGGTCCGTTTATGTTGCAGGGAGTGATGTATGGGGTGGTATCGGGAGTAATTGCGTTAGCTATTTTGTATCCGATTGTTTTGTGGCTTGGTCCAAAAACTGCTGAATTCTTTGAAATTAATATCTTTGATTACTTTGTTAGTAACTTTGCATATATCTTCTTGGTGTTGGTAGGGATTGGTGTCACCCTTGGGTTAGTCTCAAGTGTGCTCGCCATTACCCGTTATCTTCGCGTCTAAATATGCCCAAAAAAACCCCGCTACCAGGAAAGAGTGAACAAGCAGCAGACCCGGTAGCCCCTACATCCAAATATATTTTTGTGGTTGGTGGTGTGATGAGTGGAGTCGGCAAAGGGATTACCTCTTCGTCAATTGCCCTTATTTTACAATCACGTGGCCTTTCAGTCACCGCCCTAAAAATTGACCCGTACATCAATGTCGACGCCGGTACCATGAACCCCACCGAACACGGTGAGTGTTTTGTGTTACATGATGGCCTTGAAACTGACCAAGACATGGGGAACTATGAACGGTTTTTAAATGTCGATCTACCGAGTATCAACTACATGACGACCGGCAGTGTCTATCAATCAGTAATACAAAAAGAACGAAATTTGGAATATAAAGGTAAGACCGTTGAAGTGGTACCGGATATTCCCTTAGAGGTTATTGCGCGTATAAAAAAAGCGGCCGCACAAGCGAATGCTGACGTAACCTTGATTGAGGTTGGTGGGACTGTCGGTGAGTACCAAAACGTGTTGTTTCTGGAAGCGATTCGTATGATGAAAGGCGAGACGCCAGAAGATGTGGCGGTGGTGATGGTAAGTTACTTACCGGTCCCCGGGAGTATTGGCGAAATGAAAACAAAGCCCACCCAGACAGCCGTGCGCACCTTGAATAATGCGGGGGTGTTTGCTGATGTGATTATTGCGCGTTCACCCGTAGGAGTAGACCAAAAACGGAAAGAGAAAATTTCCCGTTTTTGTAACGTGAAAATGGAAAATGTTATTTCCGCCCCAGACGTTCCGAGTATTTACGATATTCCTGTTAACTTTGAAAAAGATAATCTATCTGCTCGATTGTGTGAACTTCTGAAGTTGCAGAAATGTAAACCAATAGACCTTAAAGCCTGGAAACAATTTGTAGCCCATAGCAAAAATGGCCACGATACCGTTAAAATAGCGGTGGTGGGTAAGTACCTTACCTCCGGGGACTTTGTGTTATCTGACGTGTATATTTCGGTTATTGAAGCTATTAAATACTCCACGTATAAATTAGGTTTAAAACCTGTTATTGAATACCGTTCCTCTCTTGAATTTGAAAATGGTAAAAAACTTTCTGATCTGAAAAAATATGATGGAGTATTGGTGCCTGGCGGGTTTGGAAAAACTGGGATTGAAGGCAAGCTTAAAGTCATTGAATATGTGCGAAAAAACAAAATTCCGTATTTTGGTATCTGCTACGGTATGCAATTAGCGGTTCTAGAGTACGCTCGTAATATTCTTAAACTAAAGGATGCGAGCACCGAAGAAATAAATCCCAAAGCCAAACATTTAATTGTAGGAATAATGCCCGAACAACGAGAAAAAATTGCTAACCATGAAATGGGCGGCACGATGCGCTTAGGAGATTATGTGGCCAGCATTACACCAAAGACCCAAGCAGCCGCAGCCTACAAAGCTACCGAGATAACCGAACGTCATCGTCACCGCTACGAAATTAATCCCGAATATATCGAAGCAATTAAAGAAGCCGGTATGATATTTTCAGGTACTTCACCAGACGGTAGGCTTATGGAAATTGTAGAACTTCCAAAAACCATTCATCCTTTCTTTGTGGGAACACAGTTTCATCCCGAATTAATCGCCAGACCATTGCGCCCGCATCCTCTGTTTACGGCTTTTATTAAATCAGCGTACGAAAATAAATAATATTGATTTGGTTAAAATGGATAAAATTAATATTTACATTGATGGTAATAACCTTTATCGGGCGGCGACAGATCTAGGGTTTCAAGTTGACTATAAAAAGTTTCGAGGATGGCTAAGACAAAAATATAGCCCAGCAAACGTTTACTTATTTATAGGGTTAATACCTTCCAGAACTTCATTTTATCAACAT
>JAYSSH010000039.1:0-4174 GCA_043720635.1 Candidatus Kaiserbacteria bacterium | reverse complement strand
ACCCTAACCATCGCCACTCCTAGTTTTGCCTACCTTCAACGAACAGACAGTACAACGATTATTATTGAAGAAGCGGCCAGTCCTCATTATGTAATGCGCACCCGCCCACACCTTGATCACCGCACCGTCCTTAAAACGTTAGCCACCATTACCAAACAAACTATTATTTTAGGCGACACCCTTACCGCTACGGAAGACGAACATAAACGTCGAACTGATATCTACCAAACATTCGGTGAGCACCCGGTGCGACTTGAACTACCCGCGAAACTTACCGTAATCAATCAAACTGACAAACCAAAAAACGATGTTCCGTTTCAGTTATTTTCTCCAGAACTTATCAAACGGATTGAGACCACCCTCGAAGGGAGACATAATATATTTTTGTTTGCCGCCCGACGTGGCCTGGCTCCCGTGGTTGCTTGTGTTGACTGTGGGTATATTTTTCGCTGCCCTGACTCAGGCACACCGTATTCACTGTTGCGAACTGTAAGCAAAGAACAGATTGAGGAACGATGGTTTATTTCCGGCACTTCCGGTAAACGAGTACGCGCAGCTGACGTGTGTGCCAACTGTGGCTCATGGCGTCTACGTGAACGTGGGATTGGGATTCAGCAGGTAGAAGATGAATGTCGAAAACTGTTTCCGAAAACTCCATTGACCATTTTTGACCACACGTCAGCCACTACGCATAAACGAGCTAGCCAACTCAAAAAAGAATTTGAGAAACAAAAAGGGGCGATTTTATTAGGTACGCAAATGGTTATGCCCTATCTCCCCTCAAACATAAGTTTATCGGCTATTGTCTCGCTTGATGCCGTGAGAGCTATTCCGTCGTGGCGGGCGGATGAAACGATATTTCGTACTATTTTAGAACTTCGCGAATTTACCAGTCGCGAAGTAATGATTCAAACTCGAAGTGAGACTGATGACTTACTGATCTATGCCTCACGTGGTGCAGTTGATCGATTTCATGATGATGAAATTAATTTACGCCACATGCTTAAGTACCCTCCATTTGCCAAATTTATTTTCTTTTCCTGGCAAGGTACAACAACTGTCATTACCGATACTGAAGCCCTGATAAAAAAAATGCTCGCTGTTCACAATCTCAACGGAACCTTCTACACTAACCCACACTCCAAAGCCAAAGAACAGCTACGACACTGTTTACTAAGGCTGGAACCAAAGGAAAATATAACGTCGCTGATTGAGACGTTGCGGCATGTGCCGCCTTATGTAGCTATCACAATCAACCCCGACCGCATCGTCTAAATTTATTCCAAAATACATCCGTCTACTGCGTTATCCTGCGAAAAATAAATTTCATCGTACAAAAGTACGCCTCAACTTATTTTCCTGGTACGCCTTGTATCCAGAAGCATTTTGAAATAAATTGAGTAATTTTAAAAGCACTCATCTGCTTCGTTGTATTTCACAAAATATTTCTCAACTTACAATAAGTACGTCTCTCAATATTTTATTCATACGCCTCGCAACTAAGCATTTTTTTACAGAACTAATGTGCACTGTTGTTTGTTGACCATTTGGGGTATTGAGCCTACTATACGAAATGGGGAAACTGATCTTCAAAAAAGGGGGCAATCATGCGTAGTTTTATTCTTGTTCTACTGTTGGTTGTAATACATGGTATCAGTGTTCAAGCACAGACAACGGAAGATGAGGCGTTTATAATTTACAGAGAAACGCAATTTCATGATTATGAAACACTTGAGACTTTGAATTATCTCTCAAATTCCATCCTGGAAAAATATGGAGATATTTCACAAGCAGGAGCATATGAACGTTCAATTTTGGAACTTAATACCGAGGCAGCTTTAGAGATAGTCACAACCATGCGCGATCGTGGTAAAATTATGTTCGAAGCGGTTGAACAGAACTATGATCGTTTTTGCTTGCAAAGGCTCGCAGGTCCACTACCTTGCGATGAATATAAGCTCACTTATAAAGTAATGATTATGGACACCCTAAAGTTAGGGGCAACGTATTCAAAATCATTAAAAATTCGAATACTACTAAGTTCAGCAAAGTAACCCATAAGTTCGACGCCGCGCACACCTCTACAGGTGCGCGGCGTTTACTGTCTATGTACCATTACTATGAATTTTTATGAGCGGGGCGTATCAGAGTCGTAATTTACAATACAAATAAAGTCATACATTACATGGTATACTTACTATACGAACACACGGAGGTTACCCATGCATGCAGACAGAAACGAGCACCTAGCTTGGTGTAAAAACAAAGCGCTGGCTGAAATCGGTGAAGGTACACCGACACTAATACGTAACGCACTCGACACATTTATTGCAGAGTTAATCAAACATCCAGACACCCAACATCATATAGCCATCACAACTGGCACATTAATGCTTGCGGGTGATATGCTCACAACCAAAGCAGAAATGGAAGAATTTATAAACAGTTTCGGGAGATGAGAGCTGATGGGTCGTCACATTATATGCTGACGACCCCTCCTTTTTGTATTTATTTTTCTGAATAAATAGGCTATAGTAGCCAAATATTCCTATGGCTAAGCTTGTCCCTGAAAATCACCCTGCCCTGCATACCATTGCTTCTGAAATTACTTCGGAAGAGTTTTCTGATGGTACGGTAGTAAAAATTTTAAAGGATATGCGTAACGCCCTGCATACGTATAAAGTTGATGGCTACACTGCGGTTGCCATTGCTGCTCCACAAATTGGCATTAGCAAACGAATCTTCTTAATTGAAGACCAAAGTAAAGACCGCGATGCCTTACCGTCCATGGTAGCGATTAATCCCGTGATTGTGAAGTATTCAAAGAAAACACATGAGGTTGGTGAGGGCTGTCTCTCTATTCCCGAATACTACGGCATTGTTCGTCGCTCAACGAATGTCACTATTCGGGCTAAAGACGAGCACGGCAAAGTCTACGAACGAGGCGCAGGATCACTTTTGGCGCAAATTATTCAACACGAGTATGACCACCTCGATGGCATATTATTTACCGACCGAGCTGAAGAAGTTTGGCATAAAGATGAACTTGATAAAGCAAAAAAGAAATTAAAGAAGGGAGCAAAAGAAAAATTGGTTACATAGTTTAACAGTGACAAAGTGCCATAATGTAGGTAAGGGGTCCGACCCCTTACTCTTAATGCAGACAAAATAGTAAAACCCGCACGTTACCGTGCGGGCGTTTGAAGTGTTTACTCGAAAAACTCTTTATCAATCAAAAAATAATCTGGGTGAAATTCTTGATTGTACAAGTCCACCAGCCAATCTAAAAGCTCTTTTTTTTCTTTACGATTATCGCAAGCAAGAATCAGACTTGTTATTGCAACAAATTGTCCAATGCGAGCAAAGGACAATATCTCAACTGGATACCGGCCGCGATCAAACTTGAAATGTGCAGGTGCACTACTTGCGCCTAGCCAGCCCACAACAGGAGTATGCGATACCTCCACGGAGAGACCGACAAACTGCTCTAAAATTTGGTCAGGAACCCCTAATAGTTCTGGTGCTTTAGCAATGGTAATATGATACATGACAAACCTCTTTGTTGTGTTGCTGTTACTTTTCTATCAGGTATAGTATGGCAATACATGGAAAACGCAAGTAATCTCAAATTCGCTTTTTTTGGCACTCCCGCTATTGCAGTTATTATTTTAGATGAGCTTAAAAAAGCCGGGTATGTACCAGCGCTTATTGTTACCAATCCCGACGCCCCGGTGGGACGCAAACAAATACTCACTCCCCCGCCCACAAAAATATGGGCTACGGAAAATCTTGTTCCCGTCATTCAACCTAAGTCACTTAAGGATGCAGCTGAGGTACCTGAATTAACTGGTACACAATGGGACATAATGATTGTCGCTGCCTACGGCAAACTCATCCCTGAGTGGTTACTAGCATTACCTCCACATGGCGTTTTAAATGTGCACCCATCGCTCTTACCAAAATTACGGGGAGCAAGCCCAATACGTAGTGCTCTATTGCAAAATATCCGCGAGACAGGCGTGACTATTATGAAGCTCGATGCCGAACTTGATCATGGTCCAATTATCGCTCAACTGCCTGCCAATATACCGGCTGAACACTGGCCAGTAGCCGGCTCTATTTTGGATGAAGGTTTAGCACACCAAGGTGGCGCGTTACTTGCTACTATAATCCC
>JAYSSH010000038.1:0-4182 GCA_043720635.1 Candidatus Kaiserbacteria bacterium | reverse complement strand
GAACTCTCGACATGTGCGAGCATGGTACACTCTTTTCCGGCAACAGGTGTCTGCGTAAACGAATCGCTGGTAGCAAAAAATACAATTGCTTCTAAAGGACCGGCATCAGTATCAAACTGTAGTTTCAGATGTTCTTTGGCTTTACCAAACATATCGACAGACTTTGGTGTCACAAGCTGAAACGCAAACAATGGTTTTGGGTTACCGACGCCAAACGGAGCGAGCTTAAGTAACGCACTTTTTAATTCACCAAATACTGCTGTAAGGGGCAGCTCGGCTGCTACCGTGTATGTGCTTTTGATTACGGCGTCGTCACCTATTAGGGCATGCGCTTCATTTAATAATTGTCCAAGCGTGTGAACATATTCGTCTCGAACAGCAAACCCACCCGACATATGATGTCCTCCATGCTCAACAAACGCATGACTGATGGTTTGCATGAGTGAAATCACACTCACTGTGCCCCCACTTCGACATGATCCTTTAATTACTTCATTCCCATCCCGTCCCCACAAAAATACCGGTCGCTTGTATTCTAACGCAAGCGAATTAGCGGCTAGACCCACCAAGGCCGGGCGCCATAATGGATTCCCCATTACGAGCACTGCTGGCATATCTACCATTTCCTTAAGCCGAGCATTTATTTCTTTAGTCATTACGGCCACTGTTGATTTTCTTTCAGTATTTAAAGCATCTAATTTAGCTACATGAACACCGGCCTCTCCCTCATCTTTAGCGATAAGCATATTGAAAGCGTGCTCTGGCGCGTCCATGCGAGAAGCGGCATTTATGCGCGGAGCAATTGTAAACCCAATATCTTCTTCGGTAAGATACGCTTGATTTAATTTGGCTTTACGCAAAAGTTGTTGTAACCCGGGCCGGCGTGATTTACGCAAAACTTGTAATCCATAGTGAGCTAACACCCGGTTCTCTCCCACGAGTGGCACCATATCTGCTACGGTTGCCACCCCGACCATATCAAGCCACCATTTCTCTTGACCAGGGGTAATAGGATACGTGCCCGTTTCTAGCAAAGCCTGTACCAATTTAAACACCACCGCCGCTCCGCACAAATCGGGGAATGGGTACGTGCCTAATTTAGGATTAATAATAGCAAGGGCTGCAGGCAGGTTACCTTCTGGTTCATGATGATCAGTCACAATCACCGCTATGCCTAAACTATTAGCTCGCGCAACAGCCTCGTGCGCTGTGGTGCCACAATCGATGGTAATTATTAATGTAGCTCCCGTAGCGCTAATTTTTTCTACTGCCTCGACACTTAAACCAAACCCTTCGTAGTGGCGGTGTGGGATATAATTAGTAAAATTACTATAGCCAATAGTTTTAAAGAAGTCGTGCAAAACAACCGCTCCAGGAATACCATCACAATCGTAATCACTAAAAATAACAATGTGTTCATCAGCTGTAATAGCTTTATCAATACGTGTAGTCGCCTTGATAATATCGTGTAGCAACAATGGACTGTGTAACTGAGTATCGTAGTTTGGGTTTAAAAAAGTCTGAGCAGCTTCGGCAGTATCAATCCCAAGAGTGTAAAGCAGTTGTTGTAGCGGTAGACTGTACGCGGCCAGTGCTTGTCTTGCTTCTATAGTAATGGGTTCAACTTTAGTAAAATGGGGAGTCGACATAACAAGTGAATTGTATGGTACCATATTTATATGATCAACGACCCAGGACCCTCAATTTTCACCAAAATCATCAACCGTGAAATCCCAGCCGATATTGTATATGAAGATGATGCTATTATTGCCTTTCTCACTATCGAACCAGTTAATCACGGCCATACTTTAGTTGTACCAAAAGTACCATTTGTAAATATTTTTGATGGCGACGATATTGTACTAGGCCAAATGATGGTCGTAGCCCGGAAAATTTCGCAGGCCTTAATTGATGCCAAGCTCGCGGAAGGCGTTAACCTTATTATGAATAACGGTACACATGCCGGACAAGAAGTATTTCATGCCCATCTGCACGTCGTACCGAGACTTAGTCTTGACCAAGCCCTCCTTCCACCAAAACATACCCTTTATGAACCTGGCCGATCGGCAACTACCGCCGCCCATATTAAAAATCTATTACCTTAATAAAAAACTAATTACGTTAAATAATTTAATTACGTTTTAAAATCTTCAGAAACGAGTGCAATTCGAGGCACGGGAGAAAATAGTTGTGAGCCGTACTTATTGTACGGTGAACAAATATTTTCGACACATAACGAAGAAGTGTGCCGTTTATGGAGATTGAATTATTTTAATGCTTCGAGAGCTGGTGTCGTACCATGTTCTAGAAGAGTTAACATCGCGCCGCCACCGATTGATACAAACCCAAACTGATCATTTAATCCTAATTCTTCAATCGCCGCCACCGTATCGCCGCCACCAATAATGCTATATCCAGGTGCCTCGGCAATTAATTTTGCCACAGCGTGTGTTCCACCTGGTGCGCCGCACTCATACAACCCTAGTGGGCCATTCCATAAAATCGTAGCCGCTTCACTAATGTATGGTGCGAGCTTAGCTAGCGTGACCGGACCCATATCAGTAATCTTCTCATCTGGCTGTACCCCATTAATACTGACCGTACGTAACCCTCGCTCATTTTGTGCTACCACATCCACCGCTTTAATCAATTTAGGATTTAAAAGAAATTCCTCACCGTTAAGAGAAATATCAGACACCAATGATACCCCCACCTCTTTATCTTCTGCCTTTAAAATATCATTCATCAGAGCGCCGGTCACAAACACGTTGTCATACAAAGCAAGGTATTTTTCAACCAGTGGCATTTTAGTTTCAAATTTTGCTCCCCCTAAAATTAACAGTGACGGAGAAACTGGCTTCATGGCTTTTTGTAACTCTGTCACTTCTTCAAATAATGTAATCCCTGCGTATGCTGGTAAAAGTGTTGGTAACGTTACCATGGACGCATGATCCCGATGCACATTATCAAAGGCATCGTTCACATAGATATCAGCTTGTGCCGCTAATAATTGTGCAAATTCTAAAGTATTTTCTCCTTCACCCGCCCATTGTCGTAAGTTTTCGGCCAAAATAATGTCTCCATTATGCATAGCATTTCTCACCGTACTAAACGCTTCACTGCCAATTACACCTCCCCACTCCATGGGAATTAACTCTTTGAACGCAGCCAGAACCGGTTTAAGGGTATCATTTTCGTCTCGACCAATATGCGCAATTACAATCACCTTAGCTCCTGCTTCTCGTAAGTAGGTAAGGGTTGGCAGTGCCCGAGTTAGTCTATAACCATTTGTAACAACCCCATCTTTTAATGGGACGTTACACGAGGATCTAACAATTACGTACTTCGAGGCAACATCCGGACAGTCAGTGATTTTTTTCATATGCATTAATTAACCGCTTGTATAATTTTTCCAAAATCCACCGGCTTCAAACTCGCTCCCCCCACTAAGAAACCATTAACTCCGCCTCCAGAAAATAACTCTTTAGCATTTTCAGCATTTACCGATCCACCATACACGATTCGTACATTCCGAGCAGCCGTACGATCAAATAATTTAGTAATGATTTTTTTGATAAATAATTGCATTTCCATTACGTCAGCTACCGTAGCGGTAGCTCCAGTGCCAATTGCCCAAATCGGTTCGTACGCAATGACCACATCTCTGAGTCGTGACTTTTGAATCTCACCCACAGCAGCTTTGATTTGTTGTTCAATAAGACTATAGAAATTCCCCTGTGTGTCACGGGTTTTTTCTCCCACGCACACAACCGCCGTTAATTTTCCTTTGATGGTAGCTGCTACTTTACGACCAACTATTTCATCTGATTCTCCCATCAGGCGACGTTCACTATGTCCAATGATGACATAGGTAACCCCCGCATCAACAAGTTGCGAGATAGAATGTTCTCCCGTATAAGCTCCTTTGACGTCAAAATGCGCATTTTGCGCACCTAACACAATGGTTGATTTGGAAGTTAATTTTTTCAATTCTGAAATATAGAGGGTAGGAGGAGCGATAACTACTTTGGTTTCTAAAAATTTTTTACTGGCAGTTTTAATTCCGGAAAAAATTGTTTTTGCTTCTTGTACCGTAACCGGGTTCATTTTCCAATTAGCAATAACTAATGGATATTTTACGTGAGACATAGAGCACTATTATATCACGTAAAAAACAAGCAA
>JAYSSH010000037.1:0-4238 GCA_043720635.1 Candidatus Kaiserbacteria bacterium | reverse complement strand
GTGACTCCTACTGAAAAATTTGTCACACCTTCACTACCCATTAGTAGCGTACCGGCAACGGTACTGGCTGGTCGCAAGCGAACTGACTTATCTTCAGTAAGCTTCACTCGTGACAAACCGGTCGGCACTGGCGTTGGTACAGGTGTCGGCGTAATCACCGAACCACTCGTTACGGCAACTGACACACTCTTAGTCACAGACCCTCCGGTACCAGTACACGCTAACGTGTAGGTTTGGGTACCAACGGTACTTAACGCTCCAGTTGATTGAGTGCCACTAACAGCCTTAGATCCAGTCCAGGCGCCGCTTGCGGTACACGCTGTAGCATTGGTTGAGCTCCAGGTTAGCGTTGCACTACCGCCAGAAGTAACACTGCTCGCTGAACTCGTTAAAGTCAGCGTTGGTGTGGTTGGAGTTGGAGTTGGTGTTGGTGTCGGTGTCGGTGTCGGTGTCGGTGTCGGTGTTACGGTACCTCCATCAGTGATAGGACTAGTAATAACTTGAGATTGTCGAATCTGACTTCGAGTCAGAGTCGCACCGTAGCCAGCCGCGATACTGCCCGCTCTCACAGCATGATCTTCAATTTCTCCATCGAGAATTGGGGCTTTCATAAAGATTTTTCCAGCGTAGTTGTCTTTTGACGAATCTTCAATTTGAGCGATGAAGGTACGTCGCTCCACATAGTTGTTTCCAGTTGGATCGACCATACCGCCACCAGCGGTTGTGTTGGCAACTATGTTATTTTCAAGTACGACATTCTTTGTACCGTCTTCAAGGCGAATCCGTGGCGCTTTCCTATAATCCCCATCACTTTGAATGAGTGAATTGTTTTTAACTACCGCACCAACCACGTCCTCAAGTCGCATCCCTTGTCCATTACTGTTGTGGAGGATGTTGTTTTCAATATGTACGTTAGTGAATCCCTGCGGATTCGTGTTGTTATCCATATAAATACCCAGCAGAGCCGTACCGCCAGCTTGCTCCATGAAGTTATTTATAATCTTGAAGTTGCTACTTGGTCCCGTTTGATTTGGTGACGTCCAATAGTGAATAAAGTCACCATGATCACCTGCTCCACCAAAATTTATTGCCCGTGAAGTACGAAGGTGATTTCCTTCAATGACCGCATTACTGATGATACCTCCACTTAATTGTGAAGTTCGGATATCGTGCACATAATTGTGTTTTATAGCTAGCACGTCAACACCGGCCGTTAAAATACCCCGACGAGAACCTGTTACTTCGTTTCCGGCAATGGTGACATTTTTACCCGTTGTAACGGAGATACCTCTTCCGATTTGTTCACCAAGAGAATTTGGAGCACTCTTAAATACAGAGTTTGAGATAATTAAATTTTCAACATTGGTTGCTGCCATACCCGATGAGACATCTGTACTTTCGGCTGTTGGCACAAATGAAACATAGATCTTATCAATCTTCAGATTCTTTACACTGCCAACGGTAAATTTTTCAAAGGTTGGTGGATTACTTGGATTTGCAGCAGTAATTGTTACTAGTGAGCTGTAGCTCTTAGCATTAAGAGAAAACAAACCATAATTCCCTGCCGTTAGTAAAATCGTTTCTCCTCCAGTCGCTGTATTTAGGGCAGCCGTAAGTTGAGCTGGGGTTGAAACTGTCGTGATGGTTGCAGCTAACACCGCTCCCGACTGAGCCATCTTGTACTGATTTAGATTATTTTGTAGTTCACGAAGAGCGTTGGCTACGTCATCTAACGTAGCAGCATTGGCTGGTAATGCGTTAGTAAAAAGCACTGAGAAAATCAGTGCGGTCACTAAAATTAGCTTGGTGATTTTAGAGGTTGTGTGAGCAATGGATTTCATACAATATATAATGGTGATAATAAACAAAATAAAGATAGTTCGATACTGAACTACCTCCGATACAGTAATAATAGACTATAATATACTTAATAAGAAATAAGTGAGGGGATAAGTAAGCGCGCTAGAGTCTATTGGGAGCCTTAATAGCCACTATATAGAGGCCATTTTTAAGGGTGGTAGCCACCGCCTTTGTCAGTAAACACTTGTACGGAGCGTGCGTATCAGTCACATCAGCAATTTTTTCGTGCGCGTAAAAGGTATTAAAGGCTCCAGCGAGCTCAGTTAAATACCCCACTACTTTATGAGGAGCTCGCTCGTCAAGCGCCTGTAGCACTACTTCTTCAAAACGATACAATGTTTTTTCTACTTCATATATTTCCTCAGGCACTACTTTTAATGACGACTCGACCCCCGCTAATTGCGCTCGATCCAGCACACTACAGATGCGGGCATGAGTATATTGCAGATATGGGCCTGAGTCCCCTTCAAAACTTAGCGCTCGTTCTTTATCAAACACTGAATCTTGCAAAATACTGCCACGCAACGTCGCATACTTAATTGCTGCAATAGCGATGTCGTTCGCAAGTTCCTTACTCGGTGTTACAACACCAGAAGCGATCATTTTTGCCTCAGCTGATGTTGATACATCAGCTATAAAATCTATTGCTGAAATAATGTCACCCGTTCGAGATGACATTTTGCCCGTAGCCAGCCTCACCATGCCGTGACCAATGTGTTCAGTTTTGGAAGCCAACTCTGGATACACAAATCCCATAGCGGTTTTAAGTACTTTAAAATATTCATTTATTTCTTTGGCAGTAGAAATGACAGAATGATCATAGGCACCTAAACGTTCTTCTTTTATTTTAGCCAAAGCAAGCTCTTTTGCTTCATAGGTTGGCAAACCTTGTGTATTTAAAAAAACACGTGTGTGCAGTCCATATTTTTCCCCTTCAAATATATGTGCGCCTTCACTGAGAGGAAATACTTCCGGATGACCCAATACTAACGCCTTCCCCTCCGGGGCTGCTTCACTTTCAAAAAAGTATTCCGTGAATTGGGTATCTACTAACTTGTAAATGGTTTCAAAGTAGGCTAGCGATACGGCTCGCCCGGCGTCATAGAGCGCATTTATTTCTATATCAGATCGTTCGTAAATAATTTTATTCAGAGCTATTATTTCTGCCTTAGCGGTTTCGTCATTTTTATACGCGGTAGCTCCCACAACGTACGCTTGACCCAGATCCTTAGCTGAAAAATTACTGGTGGCCGTAAGACCATTTTTTTGCATCCCCCACACACTATGTGCTACATGTAATCCCACATCTCCCTGATAACACACACGCTTGACGTCGGCTCCCGCCATCATAAACAACCGAGCAATACTCTCACCCACGGCGTTGGTAAATAGGTGACCAATATGAAATTCTTTAAAGGGGTTAGCGTCAGTGTATTCCACCACTACTTTCTTTCCATTCCACGAATTGTTTTGCCCCCAGTTTTTGCCGGCTTTAATAACACGTGCAGTTTCGGCAGTAAAAAAATCACGACTTAAAAAGAAATTTATAAATCCTGGCCCCGCAATCTCTATCCGGTCCACATACTCTATTTGATTAGCGAGCACAGCGACAATTTGTTCAGCCACCGCTTTTGGTGCTTGCCCCACCTGCTTACTTACAACCAACGCCACGTTACAAGCAAAATCCCCATGAGCAAATTCATGCGGGTGTTCAATGGCAAACGTAGCCTCTGGTAAGCCCAACGTTTCCAGAGCTTCGGCCACAGCTGTTCTAATAACAGAGTCCATAGATACTGACACTATAGCAAAAATTATAATTAATCAACTTTTTTCAGTAACGCACTTGGCTCCCTTGAGTTATCGATGGTAAATTCTTTTTGACCCAACACTTGGCCCCGTTTTGTTTCAACACTACAACGCCACACCCCATTTGAAGCCGACGACAGGGCAGTCCAGCCGCGATAGCCATTTTCCGCTTTACCAGTTATCGGATACGACTTTTTATAATGCTCAACCCAATCCCCTTCCGCATCACGATACTCCCAGACATGAAAAATTTCCGTATCAATTTTTGCTGGTGCAAACACCCGGGTAAAACAAGCAACGGTTCCTGCGCCCGAGGGATAAAAAGTAGTATTTATTTTTTTATCGATCCGGTACCACGGAATAGGTTCGTAGGTAAGTTCATACCGTGTGTCGTCGATCCGTGTCACTGATTGCACAATATGTAATTCTTGCAGCGAAAGCGGGATGGGCGGAATTACGTTGGTAAAATATAAGGTATTTAAACCAACAAATAATCCCAACACCATATAAACTATGGACTTAGTTTGCATGGACATGTAGTTGGGAATAATTTTGGTAAGTATTTGTATCAG
>JAYSSH010000036.1:0-4287 GCA_043720635.1 Candidatus Kaiserbacteria bacterium | reverse complement strand
TCCCAAACACTTTTTTCTTCGATGACAACGTTATTATCATCATCAGTAACGACTTTGATGTCACCGGTAACAACAATGTCACCGTGTTTGGTTTCTACCGCCAAGCCCATTGCGTCAGGAATGGAGTGAGTAACGGGGAAGGTGCGGATTTTGAACTTTCCAATAGTAAATGTCTCACCTTCTTTGACAATCTGCATATTGACTGGCTCCATATGTGGAAACTCTTCTTGGCGTTTGAGAATCATTAACGATGTTAAATACTGGGTGTATATTGGTGGGTTACCAATACGTTCAAGAACAAACGGAATACCGCCAATGTGGTCGAGGTGACCGTGGGTAATCACCAAACCGCGAATTTTATCTTTTCGTTCCTCGAGGTATTGGGTGTTGGGGAGAATGTATTGAATCCCGGGAGCGTTACTGTCCTCAGATACGAATCCAAAACCAGCATCAATCACGATGATGTCGTCTTTGGTTTCAATAATGTTCATGTTCCGTCCGATTTCTTCCACGCCTGATACGGTAATAATACGGACAGTGTCGTCATCTAGAATTTCTGGTAACACGGGATTCTTATCGTCCGTTACTGTCATGTGGTGAGAAAGAGCCGGACTCGTCATTGAACGACGATTATTGCCACCACTGTTGCGGCGTTTATTAGTTCGGCCAGATTTTTTAGCGGCACCAGTTCCGGTACCGGTTGTTGCGCCAGTACGAGCTCCGGCCTGATTTTGGGGACGGCGAGGGTGGATGGTTGTGGGTCGAGCGGTTGCTCCCGTTGCCGCGGTCGTGGATCCTGAGGTAGCTGTTGTGGTTGCAGAAGCACCCCGTGGTCCACGGTTTGGTCGGTTAAAGTATCGGCGCGGCGGACGAGCAGTACCACTTTGTGGTGGGTATGCTGGGCGAGGATTCGTGTTTGGTTGTTCGTTGTTCATAATGTTTTCGTTACGGAATTTAATAATAATTATTGAAAAAGTGGCCAGAGTTTATCGGTATTCATGTTCCAGTCGCCTATGTTCATAAAACGTTCCTGTGGCTTACTTATGCGGTCCATGGCGGGCGTTTTTATGTTTGACTGAAGGACATATACGAGGTCAGGGACATATAAGAAGGCGGCGGGGGTTTCTCGTTCTAAGATTGCCAGTGCATCTTTAGTAGCGACCAATTGCACTTGAGTACTACTGGCGGTGCGTGCTTTTTCGAGTAATGTATCGACTTCAATATTGGCGTACTGGGCGATGTTTAGTCCGGGATCTTCGCGTTGTGAAGAGTGCCAAAATGGATACAAATCAACCGCTCGGTTCATATCAAGGCCAAAGAGTAGGCTCTCAAAGTCACGTGGTCTAATCACTGCTTGCAATAAATCACTTTGTTCAAATTGTTCAATCGAAACGTCAACTCCCAGTTCACGCCACGTACGGGCAATAATTTCAGTGGTGGCCTCAAAAGCGGGTGTGTTGGCAGTTTTAAGGGTAATGGCGAGGGTTCGGATTTCTCCATCAATTCTTTTTTCCCAGCCTCCCGTGTTATTTTTTACCCAACCGGCCCGCGTTAAAATAGATTGGGCGGCCGCAAGCGGTGTGGTGCTCGAGTTACTTTTGATTAATTGACTATTAGATTCTACCGCAGGGTGGTTACTTGGTACAGGACCATTGATGGGGACACCAAAAGAAGACAAGGCACTATCAACCAAAATATCTCGATCGATAGCGGTGGTAAGCGCCAACCGCACAGCTGTATCTCGTAATACCGGCGTTCGGTTTTGATTAAAAAATACAGCAAACACCCGTGGTAATGGCTCGGTAATTAAACGATAGTCACTATTATCTTTAAGAGCCATTTCGTTTTCAGCCGGTAGCTGGGTTGTACTGGTTATTTCTTTATTGGTAAAAGCTTCAATTAATTCGTCCTCGTTTTGGTAAAAATGCATCTCAATTTCATCAAGCTTAACGGAGTAATTGTCGGTAAATTTTTTCAGGTGATAGACATTTATAAGTCCCGCATCATTTCGCGTAATGGTATCCACCATAAATGGTCCAGAGCCAACAGGTTCAGTATTTTTTAAACTGAAGGGAATTTGTTCAATGGGGAGCGTGCTCCAAATGTGTTTTGGTAAAATACCGAGGGTGAAGTTTTCAATAAAGGGTGCGTACGCCTGACTTAAGACAATGTTAAGTTCATATTCACCAATTTCTTCCACAGTGACATCAGCCCAATTACCGCGCAAAGGGCTTTTAAGATCGCCATCTTGGATAAGGCTGATCGTATAGGTTACGTCACGGGCAGTTAAGGGTGTACCATCATGAAACCGTAAACTTTTTTTAATAAGTACGTTATAGGTTTTACCATCATCTGAAACTGTCACGCTATCAGCAATATCGGGCACCAGTGCACCTTCGGGATTAATTTTCATTAAACCACTATAAATAAGGGCAGTCATATCGAGATCTGCACGGGTTACGGCCAGCGCCGGGTTAACAAATCGGGGAATGCCGATAACGCCTTCCTTGATTGTTCCGCCACTTGAAGGGGTAAGATTAGAGTGGCTATTGCTCCACATAATACCCGCCATGATGAGTCCACCGAGACATGTAAAAAAGAGAACTCGTAAAATGAGTCGATCACTTGGACGTTTTGATTCAATTGCACCAACAATCTTGCCGAATATACTTACTGACTTGATTGCAGGTTTTGAGTTTGAAAAGCGTCGTTTCATACAAAAAGAAGAGACAACCCAGATTACGCTAGGTTAGTAATGAGTAATAGTAGAGAGGTACTTCGTATCAGCTATCAATACATCCATCAAAAGGAGATGAAATTATACTACAATGTTCAAGAGAGCCGAGAGAACAAAGAGGATAGCGATACCAATAGAAAATTTAAACAGAAAAAGCTCCGCGCCACGGCGTTTATGAAAGGCTGAACTGAAGTTGTCACCACCAAAGGCGCCTCCTAAGCTCGAACCACGCTGTTGTAGTAATACTGCCGCAATCAGGAGTACAGAGAGAATTATCTGTACGAATGGGAGTGCCGGTTGCACTGTCTGTATGATTTCCATGTGGCATCTATCATAGCATAACTATGTTAGGAGTAAATAGGGATAGTGGAAATTCTATTTTTGAGCACGTAGTCTAGACAAATTTAAAAATCGTTGGATAGACTTGCAATTTACTATAAAAGGTATACCATACGAAATTAAGAGGTGTAGTTCTATTAGAGGTTGTATAGAGGTTATAAAAATTAATTGTATTTAGTATGTATTTACCAACTGTTTTAAAAAGTCTGTTGACTCAAGCCCTGGGTGTCTTTGCCGCAATAGTGATGGTTTTGAGTGTCTATCCGGCCTCTTTTGCCTTTGCTACCAATGGTCCAGAGGAGCAAGCATGTGAAATTGAGGGTCATAAATATGACGCCAGCGGCAATCCCCTTAAAGACTGGACTATTGGTTTAATGAAAGTGCTCACTTTTTCTGATCGTGATCAAAGTAAAGATTTAGTTAATGATGTGATAACTGATAAAGATGGATACTACTGTCTTGAATGGGATGGCTACACTAATACTGAGGTGGTACATGAACCACATTCAATTTCATACCGTGTGTATGAAGTGTTAAAAGATGGTTGGAAATACGTAAATATTGAAGCAGGAGAAGATTCTGATAACCTTGCTGTTGTAGCTCATGAGGATATTGAAGTAAAAGACGGTCGTGTTAGTGTCCAAATTGGCGAAAATAACGGTTATATCTATAGTAATGCTGAATATCACGTAGATTTCTACAATACTAAAGATACTGATGGTGGTAATAATGGTGGTGGTGGAGACGGAGAAAACGGAAACGGAGGTACTGAAGGTGATGGAAACGGAGGTAATGGCGGAAGTAATCGAAATGGTACTAGTGGCACTCGCATCAAACGAGCTCCAGCGGGTGAAGTAATTGGTGCTTCAACAACTACACCAGCTGGCATGATTCTTGGTGAAGCCACTTCTACAATGCCAGTAGGCGCTCCTAATACCGGAGCTGGTGGAACTGCACCAATACAGGTGTCACTTCCTATCTTGGTAGCGATTCTTTCAACGACTACCCGTCGGATTAAGTAAGTATGATAGCTGGTTTATTTAAAACCAGAGCATATAGTAAACGTCATTACGCACTCGTAATGGCGTTTACCATTGTGCTTATTGGGGTAATCTATGTGGTAACAAACGTACTTGAAGGAGGTGATAAAAATGTATTACCGGCACCAACTGAAAGTCCATTTGCTCGATCTGTTCCTGCGCGATTAGAAA
>JAYSSH010000035.1:0-4311 GCA_043720635.1 Candidatus Kaiserbacteria bacterium | reverse complement strand
AATAGCGCTGGCTTTATAGACCTTCTCTACTTCATAGACGTGAATATAGCCGTTTGATGACACCTCGATAGTATCGCCCCAGACGAGGTCTTGGATGCCATTGAAGGCTTGAAAACTCTTATTTGCGACGTTCGGCAAGTAGCTTGAGTGGCCCAAAATAAAGACATTTCCGTCCTCAGCTAGATCAGCCGAGTCTGGGTGGCGAACCACCCCGCTTAAAAGAGCATTATCTAGATCGGCCACCTCACGTGATTCTGGGTTTAATACCGGAATCGTTCGATCAAGCTTCTTGATGTACATAGAGCCTGGCAGCACCGGATCGTGAGTAGAACCCATAGGCATAGAGAAAGCGTCTTGGGCTGTTTGTTCAATCAGCGTCTCAAGTTGTTGCGGGCGCTCAATTTGCTCTTCTTTTTCAGCGTTTTTTAGCTCAGGCACGAAGTCAATCGCGACTAAAATTAAATAAGAAACCAAAAAAACGAGGAAAAACACTCCCCAAAACTTGTATTTCTGCTCCAACACTTGTGTAAAAATGGCCTTAAAAGACATAAGTTCTATAAATTATTTGGCTACGTTATCACACTTTTGTCAAAAAGTCAATGACTCGTAATGGTTCAATACCTTGGAATCACTTAAGGTATACATATGGCATACGATACAAACCCGAAGCTCCCTAACGTCAGGAGACAAGCTGTCTTCATGGTGAGGCAAGGACATAGTACTCGCGTAGTGGCCCGGCACTTTGGCTTTAGCCAAAGTGCCGTGGTGAAGTGGTGCGCCAAAGCACCCCGCAGTAGCCGAAAACCCATTGTCACTAAAAGCTCAGCCCCACACCACAGCCCACGGGCTCTGCCCAAAGACCTGGTAGCTCGAATCATCGACACTAGAGCTAAACACAAACGCTGTGCTGAAGTCATACAACAAATACTCAAGCGTGAGGGAGTGGAGGTATCACTCTCGTCAGTGAAGCGGACACTGTCTCGGTATGGCATGCTCAAGAAGCGGAGTCCCTGGAAGAAGCAACGACGCTATCCACTGAGGCCTCATGCAACGAGCCCTGGAGCACTGGTTGAAATGGATACTATTCACTTCGTGGATAAGCACAAGAAACGGCGGTATGTCTATACCGCGATCGATGTGTATTCGCGCTATGGCTTTGCTATGTGTTCAGATAAAGCTAATACGCACCAGAGTGTGCAGTTTCTTAAAGAGGCAATGCGATACTTTCCGTTTTCCATCACCACCATCCAGACTGATAATGGTCCAGAGTTTGGTCTGCACTTCACGAAGTATGTCGAGTTGTATGGATTGAAGCATCGTCATAACCATCCGCATTCACCAAACGAGAATGGTCATTTAGAGCGGTTTAACCGGACGATTCAAGAAGAAATTACTCGGCATGGATTATGCATCTTTATTCCTGAGGATGTGGCGACGTTTATTCACCACTATAATCATGAGCGAATTCATATGGGAATTGAATATCAGACTCCAGCTGAGCTGATTCCAAGGTGTTGACCGTTATACGGGCTTTATGATGTTTTAGCTTTTGGGTTTAGCTAAAGACTAAAAGAGACACCCTGTCCATGTAAAAGACGGCTATCATATAGAAATAAAGTTATTTTTAAGGAAATGCAACTGATAAGAAGCTGTAAATCCTTTTAGCAATAAAACAATAAAGTGCGTATTTGGGGCGGATATGCCCCGTGGGATTTAGTTAGATTTGTTTTGTGTTGCTATATAGGGTGTTATTAGCAAAGAGCTGGCTACCAAAAGCAATCCTAAAATCATATAGACTGAGCTAAGGGGTGAGAAATCCCCCACTAAGAATATAAATAACATGACTGTGGCTGCTAGAATCTCTGTTCCGAAATTTTTAATGGAAGCAAGAGTAGCTCTGTTGCGATCGTTTGCCAAGTTTTGAATTGCTGAATCATTGTGTACCCAGAGCATCGCGTCAAAAATAATAATAAGAAGGAGTGCTGTTATTGAAATCAGCGGTCCTGACACTCCCGCTAAGAAAAAGCAGATACCGAACAGTCCAAGTAATATTGATTGAGAGAGATTTCCAATTTTTATCCATTGTGAGAGAAAAGCACCAGATGATTTTACTATTTCAAACATGAGTAGAGCGTATCCGATTGTCGTTAACGCAAGTTCTTTGTTGGCTAGTAATAAAGAGGTATAGTCATCGAGTGTCCCCTTTATCCCTCCGGATAGAATCCCAATAGCTAATAGTGAAAATAGCAATGGCGCATGCCAGATGGTTTTAAATGTATGTTTAAATGATTGATTTGTCGTATTTTCTGCTTCGACACTTTTTACCTCGCAGACTTTACTTAGGAAAAGTGCGCTTAAAAATGAAAGAGTCAATGCGGTTAGTCCAATTATCTGTATGACTTCGTACCCGATACGGTCAATCTGTGTAGATACTGCAGTTGCAGATAGTAATCCTATTAATGATGCTGTAATACTTCGCGCATATACTTTTTCAAAATATTGCGTATTACGGATTTTTCTCACGTAATTAAATAGATATGATTGAAAAGCGCCTGAGTCTAAGGCTGAAGCGATTCCCCAAAGTATCATGCCTAATATTGAACCTGTTAGGTTTGGTAGAGCGAAAATTGTGACGAAAGCAATCAGTTTAAAAAATCTTGAAAGCAAAAGTATAGCTTTAACAGACACTTTGTCCGCAAGCATTCCTGTTGGAAGTTCCAGCACGAGCACTGTTGCTGCTAAGGAAAAAAAAGCCAGTGAAATTTGCGAGAGAGAAAGTCCATTCTGGCTCATTAAAACAGCTAGAAATGGCACGATTGGAATAAAATCGCCCAAAAATCTATTGAGATAAATATTAAGTTCACTTGTATTAAGCATGTTTTGAATAAGTATACACAAAATAAAGGGGCGGACAGCGCAATTGCTACCCACCCCTTTTCCATCTAGCTCCGCGTGTTCCACGGAGCAGACGTTCCCGATTCGACGACCGGGTTAGCACCGCCGAGCATGTTGCCTCGACCAAAGGTCTGACCGACCAGATCTTCCTCCTTGAACGGAGTCAGAGAGGCAATCGTGCCGAGATCGCTCTCCTGCGACGGTGCGCTGTTCTTCGCCTGCAAATTAATCACCTCCTTTCAATTTCTTAGGGCAGTATACACAAGTTTTGCATTTTGGGAATAGTCCCCCAAAGGGAAAGCTATTTTGTACCAGTCTTCGGCAATTTCTCTTAAATTGTCTGCTGTTTTGGCTTCTGCTTCAGCAGCGTCAATTTTCAGGTATGCATTTTTCAACTCCTTGATCATATCTTGTGTTTGGATCGTTAGGTTACCGTTGGATATCGATATTACCTCCTTAAGGATAAGCCACTCAAAGAAAAGTAGTCCTACCGTTATTTCGCGTACAGTTTCTCGTTTTTGGTTTTTTAAGCAATATGCCTCGTAACCATATCCAAAAAAGCGGGTTGCGAATACACTAAGTGCGAAAGCCTCTTTCACTTTTGCACTTAGGGGAAGATGTCCAGTTAGTAGGACTGCTGCTAGACAAGCTTTAAACTCCTCGATTGCCTCATATAGAATGCAAGTTTTCTTAATGTAATCTTCGAACGGCCATTTCCCAACGAAGTGCCCTTGATTGTGCCCTTCACTATGAAGGATTGCGAAAAGTTCGAGGTTATCCTCAAGTACGTCAATTATTTCTGAATCCGCGGGACTACAGACGGCTCGCATGTGGCGCATAGCTTCTTTACGCTTTAATGTTGCCAACTCGGAATTGATAACCATTCGTTGCTCCAAGTCAACGACTTCTGCCGGGCTATCTATATAGCCAGTTTGGAAAATGGCGAATTCATCTGGCGTATTGTTTCCTATAACACTTTGTGAGAGTGCGATTGGTTTTACAAACAGTAACGGTGGCGTAACGGCACGCTGCTTTAGCAAAGGGTCATTTTTTGTAATTTCGCTAACCGAGGCGAACCATTGGCGTACCTGCCAAGCAATTTGTGGTTGAAGGCCAACCATCCAGACATACGTTGGAACTTCCGCTTTTATGGGAGCAATCCATACAAGTGGTTGGTCTTGCTCCATTGCTACCGTAAATAGCCATTCGTTTAGACTACGGTTGTCACCAGCCACAGCCTTAATAAGGCCATTTTTGAGGTCTAGAGGAATTTCTACTTCTGCAATTTTACTTGCTATTTCCGGTCCACTTTTCCCATTGGCCTTTTTGAATATAGGGATTAATTCTTTGTAAAGAACTTCCATTTCATTTCTCCGATACGTTTACGTCCATTCCATAATCTATTAGGACACTCAG
>JAYSSH010000034.1:0-11812 GCA_043720635.1 Candidatus Kaiserbacteria bacterium | reverse complement strand
GTGTTTAACACTTTTTCAACTTTTATTTCATGCTTGAGTGCTACCTTAGGCGTGGCTACTTGTTTGGTTGGAACAGAAGGCACTAGGGGCTTCTTTGGGTTATGTTTTATGGGTACAGAAGTGGTTTTTGCAAGCCGTACAGGCAGTTTGGTTACATTTTCAGGTCTTTTTTGTACAGATTCGGGAGTAAAATTAATTTCGGCTACTGAAACGGGCTTTGTATCAGTAAAAAAATCAGGATCATCAAGCGATTCAATCGCTAAATTACCTTGCAAGAAAACTGCAGGGAGCGGTTCAAACGTTAGTGTGTGTTTAGCCTTTTCACCAAGTGTTATAGGGATATTTTTAGTAATTTCAGGTACTAATGTACTGACCTTAGGTTCTTCTTTTGGTAATTCAGTCACACTTGTTTTAGCGGGCGTCGTTGGCTCTAACGCACCAAAATCTTGATGGTACGTTGCAATTCTGGTCGTTGAGTTTTTTTCGTGATGAATAGCAAGATGCTGTTCGGTTGGAAGACTTCGATGTGTTGTTTTGGAGAGAACTGGCATAACACTTCGAGACATAGTTAACGAAGGGTTCTTTTCAGAAACGAGCCTTGCATTAATGATTATCTCGGGTGATCGTGTCACTGAATAACGGTCAGATTTATGCTTTAAAAGCGCATCCTCACTAACAAACCAAGCCCGACCAATTAGTTTAGATTCAACTTTCCCCGCACGACACAATTGCCCGATATAATCAGTGGTATAACGATATTTTTTAGCCAGCACCGTAGCTTTGGTAAATGCCGTACCGTCGTGAGAAATAGTCTCCATATCTAAAAGTATACCAGATGAATAATAAGTAAAAAATATGTACCTCTATTCCCTGTTGATAAATATAATTATCTCGCTTAGCCTAATTCTGCAATGAAGGTGTTTTTAAGTGTAAGCGGATCAACTGCTCCTTTAGTTTGCTTCATGGCCTGGCCAAGCAAGAATTGCAACGATGCAACTTTACCTCCTTGATACTCAACCACTACACTGGGATGGGCAGTTATAATTCCTTTAACTAACTCAGTGAGGGCTTCTTGTGTGAATGACGAAATGAGGTTGTGTTCAGTAGCATAGGCAATAGGATCAGCATCCGCTAAACCAATGGCTATAAGGATGTCTTTTGCTACTCGAGAGGATATCTTACGCTCTGATACTAGATGCATCAAAGCAATAAAATGTGCCGGAGTAAGTACCAGACTCTGTTCATCTTTTACTACTAACTGTGGTAAAAAATCTGTTAAGAGATAATTGGCTGACAACAATATTATGGCAGTATTTGATTCTAAATGTACCAATGCATCAAAATATGAATTAAGGACTTCATTTTGAATTATTATTTCAATTTGACTACTCGTTAATCCGATATCACTATATTTTAAACGTTTTTTATTAGGCAATTGTGGCATTATCTCGGCTAGACGATGTGCTGAAAATTCCGCAATTTCATTGATATTCATCTTCGGTAAATCTGGATCTGGGAAGTAACGATAGTCTTTGGCAGTCTCTTTACTTCGTTGTGAAAAAGTTTTTAATTTTACTTCATCCCACCCTCTTGTCTCCTGAACTAATTCTCCACCACTTTCCAGCAACTCTATCTGACGCTTTATCTCAAAATCAATGGCGGATTCTACTGACCTAAAAGAGTTCAGGTTTTTAACCTCTACATATTTTTTAGATCGTTCACCTGATTTGCTTACAGAAATATTAGCTTCAACCCGCATCTCCCCCTTCTCCATATTAGCGTCAGAGATGCCTAGCGTGCGTAAAAGTAATTGCAACTCTTTTGCAAAACTGACTGCAGTCTGTGCGTCATGAATGACCGGTTCAGTGACTAGTTCCATCAAGGGTACTCCGGCTCGGTTGAAGTCAACCAAACTGTAGTCACCTTTGTCATGCTGACTGCGCGCAGTATCTTCTTCTAAGTGTACTCGGGTGAGATCCACGCTTGCAAGCACTCCCCCAGTTACAAATGGAAATGCGTACTGACTAATTTGATACGCTTTTGGGATGTCGGGATAAAAATAATTTTTCCGATCAAACTCAGTGTAGGTTGCGATGGTACCTCCCACCGCTGTGCCAAATAAAAGTACATGTTTTATTGCTTCTTGATTTGCTACTGGAAGGGAGCCAGGGTGGGCCAGACAGACGGGACAAATATTTTGGTTTGGTATGCTCGCGTGTGGTTTGTTAGGGCAACCACAAAACATTTTACTGACGGTTTTTAACTCCGCATGAACTTCAAGTCCAATCGTTGGTGTATACATGGGCTCTATTTTACGTGGTGCGTAAGTACTGCACAAGGGCATCTTGGAGGGTTTTTACTCCTTCACCGCTTTCTACAGATATAACAAAGACACGTTTGTTGGAACTGTCAATAAACTTTTGAATAGTGTCTAATTGTTGTTGATTTGCAAGGTCTTTTTTAGTAAAAATAATCCATTCTTCTTTTTCTATTAATGATGTATGGTATGAAGATAACTCATTTAAAATGGTGTGATACTCTTTTACTGGGTCCTCATGCTCTAAAGATACTAAGTGCATTAACATTTTTGTCCGAGTGACGTGACGAAGGAAGGTATGCCCTAGTCCGCGCCCTTCTGAAGCACCTTCAATCAGCCCGGGGATGTCGGCAATTACAAAACCAAAGAGATCACCTAAGTGGGGTTGGAGCGTAGTAAATGGATAGGCACCGATAGCACTTTTAGCGTTGGTAAAAGTATTGAGTAAGGTCGATTTACCGGCATTAGGTTGCCCAATGAGACCTACATCGACTACTAAAGTAAGTTCAATTTTAAGATCGCCTTCCTCCCCCGCTTTTCCCTTGGTGGTTTCTTTTGGTGACCTGTTGGTAGACGATTTAAAGTGTTCATTCCCCAATCCTCCTTGTCCACCCTTGAACACGCGCTCGCGCGTTCCTTCAGTAAAAAACTCGTAACTACGATTACGCTTTACATCGGTCACAATTGAACCCACCGGTACCTTAATGGTGGTGTCTTTAGCACCTCGACCGTGTTTACTACTATTTTGACCATCTTCTCCATTCTCAGCTTCAAAGAGGGGTGCACCGGTATATTTAGCTAATAACCCTAAATCACGAACAGCCTCGACATAGATGTCGCCACCATTTCCTCCATCTCCGCCTGAGGGACCGGCCATGGCTACGAATTTCTCGTGTCGCCACCGCTCAACTCCGTCTCCACCCTTTCCGGCTTTGGCATATAAAGTTATTTGATCAACAAACATAGTTGTTAAGTAATACCATTTAAAAAACTATCGCGCAAGCAAAAAGAGTACTTCGCGTATGTATGTACCCGCTCTTTTTAAGTCAGCATCATCACACCTTAGCGTGTATTTCCTACAAACCAATTACCCAGGGCACTAATAATTGATACCAGTAGTGATCCCACTAAGGCTGATAGAAAACTCGCTACGTTAAACCCATCTACAACTGATGCCACAAAATAGAATAGTCCGGCGTTAATCACAAATATAAAAAGACCGAGCGTGAGCAAGGTTATAGGAAAAGTAATAAGCACTAATACCGGTCGCACAAGAGTGTTCACAATACCCAACACAATCGCTGCAATGACAGCACTCCAAAGCCCATCAATAGATACGCCAATTGAAAGTTTGGTCACAATAAGTAACGCTAAGGCGGTGATGGCAATTTTTGTCAGTAATTTCATGAAATGAAATACTAGCATAAAAATAAAACAACCGCTTGCGAGGCGGATGTTTAACTTCATAACAGAAAGTTTATTGCAGTACCCAACCACTCGCTAAAAGGTCTTGGGCTTTTTTGTATTTAAGTTGTCTAGTTTCTGTTCCATTACTTACTGTCACTATGTCGTTACGTCCTGGTTCATCTGTGGCTACCGCTTGCTTCCCTGGTTCTTTTGGTTGCGCTCCGCCGGTACTACTCAAGATGGCCGCTTCCGCTTGTTTACGTAACTCTGCTTCTTCGCGTTCAACAATTTGCGGAACGATTTTTGGCAAGACCTCAAGCATACGCGTCAAAACGGCATGTTTCATTTCGGCAAAGAGACGTGTCCCTTCAGTGCGGTACTCAACAAGTGGATCTCGTTGCCCGTACGCACGCAGGTTGACGCTATTACGTGTGTAATTCATCACCTCCAGGTGTTCAACCCATAACGTATCAATCATTTGTAAGGCGAGTCGTTGGAACAGTTGCATAAACACGCTTTCTCCCAATTCAGCCTTTTTAGCCTCTACAATTGCCTGAGCTTCCGGTGAAAGTTCTACCAGTTCAGCTAACACAGCGGCTACTTCAGTAGCATCGCCACACAAAAGCTTTTTACGACGTGTATAGGTATCAATTCGTTGTTGATTAAGAATATCGTCGTACGCCAAAACTTGCTTACGCGCATCAAAGTGGAAACCTTCAATCCGAGTTTGAGCAGATTCCAATTGCTTTGAGATAAATTTCATTTCGATCGGTTGATCAGGCGGAATCCCAAATGTTCCCATGAGCCGCTTAACCCTATCTCCACCGAAAATTCGCATGAGCGAATCCTCCATTGAGACGAAGAATTGGGTTGTACCTAAGTCACCTTGTCGGCCTGAACGTCCCCGTAACTGATTATCGATGCGACGGGCTTCATGTCGCTCGGTACCAAGTACAAACAATCCCCCTAAATCTTTCACTGCTTGCGCCTCATCTTCGCTTGCCTGCGGACCGCCCAATTTAATGTCTACTCCCCGTCCCGCCATGTTCGTAGCCAATGTCACTGCCCCCAAACGTCCAGCCCCAGCAATAATTTCTCCTTCTTGTTCGTGATTTTTGGCATTAAGCATGGCGTGCGCTACTCCCGCTTTTTTTAACGCTTCAGACAATCGTTCATTTGATTCAATTGAGGCTGTACCGATAAGCAATGGTTGCTTGGTGGCATTAATTTCTTTTACCCGATTGATGATAGCGGTAAATTTACCCGATTCATTTTGATAAATTAAATCATTAAGATCATTGCGCTTAATTGAGCGGTGCGTTGGTACGGGAATAACCTCAAGCTTATACACGGTGTAGAATTCCTCTTGTGATGTTAAGGCCGTCCCGGTCATTCCGGCCAACTTATCATACATGCGGAAATAGTTTTGGTAGGTTACCGATGCATAAGTACGACTTTCTCGCTGAATTTGCACACCTTCTTTCGCTTCAACCGCTTGATGCAGACCATCTGACCATCGTCGCCCCGGTTGTAACCGGCCGGTGAATTCATCAACAATTACCACTTCGTTGTCGCGCACAACGTACTCTTTATCGTTATTGTATAACGCCTTAGCTTTTACCGCTGTTTCTAAGTGATGGACGTACTTAATTCCTTTATCAGTATAAATATTTTCAATACCCAACATCTTTTCGGCCGCTTCGATACCAGCATCAGTTAAGGTAGCACTGCGTAGTTTTTCATCTACCGTAAAGTGCGTCTCCACCACCAAACTACGAGCAATGGTGGCAAAAATCTCGTAGAGATTTTCTGAATCAGCCGCTGGCGCAGAAATAATTAACGGGGTACGGGCTTCATCAATGAGAATAGAGTCTATTTCGTCAATAATCGCATAGGGGTGTCCGCGTTGCCGAACGTGCGCTTCTTCAAATTCAATATTATCGCGCAAATAATCAAACCCAAATTCACTATTGGTACCGTACGTGATAGATGCCTCATACGCTTCTTTACGTGTACAAGGTCGCAAGAATTCATAGATTACTTTATATGAACCCTCAGCATCACGTTTTGCGTCTTTATCTTGATGGTCAGCATCATAGAGATACGATCCACTGCCGTTAATAATTCCTACCGATAGACCTAAGAACGCATAGATTTGTCCCATCCACACGCCATCACGACGAGCGAGATAGTCGTTAACAGTAACCACATGCACACCGTCACCCGTAAGCGCATTTAAAAATGCTGGCAGTGTCCCCACAAGCGTCTTACCTTCACCAGTACGCATTTCGGTAATCTTTCCCTGATGCAATAAAATACCTCCTAAAAGCTGCACATCAAAATGACGTAAGCCCAAGGTTCGCTTACTTGATTCTCGCACAAGCGCAAAAGCTTCGGGTAAAATTGCATCAAGAGTCTCCCCGGCCTCTAATCGCTTTTTTAAATCGTTGGTTTTTCCAATCAAAGACTCTACCGGCAATGGTTCATATTCCGCCTCAAGCGTATTAATTTTCACCACCAAAGGAGCTAAAGATGCTAACTCTTTTTCGTAGCTGGGACCAAAAAATTTATCTAAAAATGACATAATCCGCCTAGTATATACGGTTTAGTGCATAAACACAAAAAAAGCATAATCGCTCCTTAACGGAGCGATTATGCGATCAACTGCACGCGGAGATGAATTATTTCTTGCGTGCTGGTGCTTTTTTTGCGGCCTTCTTTACTACCTTCTTTGTTGCTTTCTTAGCAGCTACTTTCTTTACAACTTTTTTAGCTACTTTCTTTGCAACCTTCTTCACAACTTTCTTTGCGGTCTTCTTTGCTACTTTCTTTTTTGCTACTGCCATATTTTTTTGTGATGAGAGATTAGTGAATAAATTTCGACCGCATGACACCCTCAATATTCAAAGAACTAAATTCATTTGAGTAATGTCTGCTTACAACTATTATCCCTCGTAAAAAAATTTCACACAAATATTTTTAAAATAAAAATGTGGATAAGATTTTTATTTTAAAAAAATTTTTTTACAAAAATAAATTTTATATTTCTGTCACTTCTTGTTCAATGTGTATAAAAGTTTTTTCAAAAACTTTTTCTGAAACAATTTTTTTAAAATTTTTTATGTCATCTGTAGTTGCTGTCTGTGATGTAACAAGCACCAGTGCCTGTTTTTCATAGAGACGTACTGGCCCAATCGCAAAGCCTTTAAGTCCACATAGTTTATCGAGAATGTATCCAAGCGACACTTTTACCATGTCATGCGGACTAGTATAGGTTGGTATATCAGGATATTTTACTAAGAGTGTATTAGCGTGCTCGCGAGTTATAAGCGGATTTTTAAAAAATGAACCAGCCGTCCCGACGACATTCCAATCAGGAAATTTTGCTGAGCGTATCGTTATGATAGCGTTTCTAATACCCTGTGGTGTTTGTTCGTCAATCGGTAGTGTAGCAATATCAGCGTAAGAAAGTTTTGCTTTTGGCAGTAAAGAGAGTATGAAGGTTACTGAAACAATTATTAAATTTTTATTTTCTTTAAACAGTGAATGTCGATAAGAAAAATTACATTCGTTATTATTGAGAATAATTATTTTTTTTGCTGTTACATCATAGACAGTGACGTGTGAAATTATATCCGCTACTTCAACCCCGTAGGCTCCAACATTTTGCACCGGCGTTGCTCCGACTGAGCCAGGAATATGCGACAGGTTTTCCAACCCCCATAAAGATTTATGGGTTGTTTCTTCTATCAGCGCATCAAATGATTCTCCCGCTCCGGCTTCTAGAGTTACCTGCGACTCACCTCTCTCTGTATACGATTTACCCAGTATATTTATTTTAATGATAACGCCCGCATACCCGTCGTCACTGACAAGTAAATTAGTCCCCCCGCCTAACACATAAAAAGGCATTTGCTTTTCATACGAAAAATCAATTGCCTTTTGTAATGAATCTATGGAAGTCACCTCAATAAAGTAGCGCGCTTCGCCTCCGGTTTTTAAACTGACCCAATCGGAAAGACGTACCTTTTCTCGTACCGTAAGAGTCATGTGTATTATAGTTACTGACAGCCAACTTCTGGAGAGATGCCTTTCTGAATGTTAGCACTAAAACATTGCGCGGTTGGTGCGAATGTTGGCACCGCCACCGTGGCGCGTTCAAGCGTACTGACCGCTTTATCATTTTGCTTTAGCTTGTAATACACGTACGCTAAACTGGCCCAGTTTTGTGGATTGGTAGCATCAGCTTCAATCCGAGCTTCGTACAACGTGGCTAAGTAATCAAAGGCTCCCGCAGAGTTAACGGCTCCTATGACAAAGTCACTATTCGCTAGACGAGTTTCCAATTCTGGAGTGGCTTCATCAAGTAATGCCTGGGCTTTCTCTACATCTTTTGTGTAGAACAATGACGCAATGTAATACTCGGCGGCTTCTAGGTTATTAGTATCGAGTTCGTACGCTTCTTTAAAGAAATCACGTGCTTCGTTATTTTTACCCAGTGATAGTTCAATGGCTCCTTGTTGCAGAATAATCGCTTGTTTGTTCGGTGAAAGTGTACGCGCCATCGCCATTCGCTCGGCGGCTTTTGGCAAGTCCCCTACCGTTCGATAGTAACTGGCAAGAAATACCTCAAGGCGCGCATCCCCCGGTTTGTCTGCTACCATGTTAAGCACCTCTTCTTCAGCCCGCGTCATAAACTTAGTGTTAAGTTCTGGATCTACCGGGTCGGTCGTGCGGGCAATACCCATGGCTTGCTGGGCAAATTGTTCAATAATCTCTTGGCGAGCAAAGGAATTTCTCGCTAAGGCGATTTCAAAACCAGCTAAACGTTCTTCAAGGGTTTTGCTTTGAAAGGCTACAATCACGTCACCGGCTGCCTGCATACTTGGGATATTAACAAAATACACAGTAGCAAACGTTGCAACAACCATAATTGGTAGCACAATTTGGGTGACGACAATTGAAGGTAACTTGTATGCCATTACCTGAGGTATAAGGGTACCAACTCGACTATGAATTAACGCCAGAATCGTTCCAAAGAAAATGTAACTGACAATATTATCAAACACCACTAGGTTGTGGGTTACATACCCAACAATCAATCCCACTAAAATTCCCCGTTCAACAACTGAAAATGATTGGTCCGGTTGTCGCCACGGTTTAATTACTAAATAGTAAAAGAGCGCTACAAATATTGAGAAGTATGAGATGAGACCTACAACACCGCCTGCAATTAACCAATCAAAGACAATATTATGAACTCGGTCAAACCATTGTTCTTGTCCATACAGTTTTGGGTCGTACTGCTCATTAAACACATAATTGAAGTTTCCTTGCCCCCATCCAAGCAGTGGGCGTTCTTTTACCCCCGCGACTGACATGTTCCAAATTACCGTACGTATTTTTAAATCTGATCCTAAATCAATATTGGCGATACGAGCAAACGCCGGAGTACTTTGAATAAACGCTGTATCTCGGGCCGCGATAAAGCCTGCTGCCAACACTACAATCGCCACCAAAGAACCTAGCGCGTAGCGTTGTACTTGTTTAAATCGGGCACCAAAGACTGCAATGTACGCCACCATCGATAGTGAACCCGTCACGAGGCCAATCGCGGTTCCTCGTGTTCCGGTTTGTAACAGTACAAATAAAAACAGGATTAATAAGAGAACGTACACGATGCGGTATGGTGTCACCTTAGTTTGCACAAAGAGGTACATCAAGAAGAAGATATGGAAGAGCATATACACCGCCATGTAGGCCGCGTTGCCTAACGTACTATCGACACGAGTAGTTCCGCCCGAGAGCTGTGACAAGCCTTTAAGCGCCACAAATCCCGCTACCATTACCGTGGTATGAAGAAAATACGACCACATTTTGGGGGTAGTAATAATACTCCCTAATACGACAAAGTAGGCAAAAACGTGAATCAAAGTCACGTACCCGTCCATACGTTCAAAATTACTCCACAGGGCAGTTCCAACGTGTTCAGCTTGCAAACTAGCAACCAGCATCACCGCCATTAAAATTCCAAACGTGCCTAAAATCCAAGAGAAACGAGGACGATAGGTACTGTCGTATAACGCCAACATTACCCAAGCCGCTAACACAATTTCTACAATAATTCTAAATAAAAAGTTCTTCCCGGTAATAAAGGGGAAGAAAAAATCATTCTCAACATAGAGTGTTAAAAATGGGATTGCGAATAAACCGATAAAAACTACCCCTTTTAAAATATCTTTCATATGGTCATAAATATACCATAACGTGCATAGGCTTAAATCTAGACGAGTTCTTACAATAGGTGCACAGTGCCTCAATCAGGCCTATTTGGAAACAGATTCTAAGGGTGTATCTATCCCCAAATTCCATTCAACTACCATATCTCGATGTAACAGATGCGTTAATTGGGCAGCATCAGAAGCAAAAGTGGCTTTAAAAATAGCTAGTTCTTCCGGAGATAAGAATAACGTCGGTATCGATGCCGGAGGCGCTACCTCGCCCCGCACTTTTTTTGGATGTAATTTTTGTACTCGACTAATAATAAATCGAATGAGACGCTTGATACGCCCCGGATGAACCGGCTCATCTGGTGGCGGTGCAAACGCCTCTAACTGTTTAGGAATAAAATCTTTTTTTAATTCAAGAAAATCATACAGTTTTTGGATTGAAGCAAGCGGATCCTTAATTAAATCTTCGTACACAACTACATATAACTGCAATGGTGAGTAAAATCCAAAAAAATGATTGAGGTGCTTAGCATAAAACCCATCTGTTTGAGCGCTGGGGTGATTAGTCATGTACTGCGCACACGACACTGAAGCTGGAATTTGTCTGGTAGCTTTGACATGTACATATTCGGAGATTGCTCGGTCAATAGGATTACGGACGATAGCAAACAATTTTGCATCAGGATAGGTGTTTGCAATACAGGAAGCTGCCCCTTGATTAGCTAAATAATCAGGGCAACATTCTCCCGATTTAGGCACAGGTGAAGTGAGGGCTAAGGCTTTTTCATAGACGGAAATGTCTTCCCGCTCACCAGCTTGCCCGCAAAAGAAACCAACATTTGGTAATGGGCCATGCACATCAGGATGCGCCTCGAGTAATCGAGTTAGCAACGCTAAACCGGTACCCTTTCCACCAATGCCAATAAACCGAGGAGCATTTTTTTGAATATGCATAGGAGATATTTACCTTACTAGTATACGCTATGCTGAAGCGACCTCTGCCTCCGTCATAAACAGTGCAGCCTCTACACTTTCACGATACTGCAATCGATAGTGCATTGGGTCTTCATGTAACTTTTCTTGTATTACCGTACGGGCATTGCGTGCTAACTCCGACCGTACCCCTAAGTCATTTACGATTTTTTTAATAGCGTGCGATAGACTCACAGTATCTTCATTATGGTAAAAGAGCGCTGACACGCCATCGACAAACAAATCAGTTCGTTGTTGTGTTTTAGCCAATACGAGCGGCAAGCCCGCGGCTGCTCCCTGCAGCGCCACCTCATCACTTAGTGGGTTTGTATCAGGTACAACGAGCACATCGGCGGTTTTTAAATAACTCGAAATATCTTCCACGGTTTTTTCAAAAACAATTTGCGTCGGGACCCCGAGCAACGTTGCTCGTTTCTGTAATTCACCACGAGCTTCACCGTCACCGATAATCACCAACCCAACTTTAGGACTACGCATCACATCCCTCGCTGCATCCATCGCCTGAAAAGCACGACACCCGTGATGCAACTTTCCGATATACAAAATAATAAATGAAAATTGTGTGTATTTATTTTTAATTGAAAATCCAGTGTCAAAATTACTAAGCGCTGCAAAATTATGATATCGAGGTAATGTTTGCACATCTGTTGCTTCTGAAACTTGTTTTCGTACGAGGCTACACAACACATCAGTGCTGGTTCGAATACTGGAAAACCGCTTAATTACATACCGGTAGAGATGCCGTGTTAATCGGGTATAATAAAATCTTTTTAAAAATTGTTTGTCAGTGTAATCGTCAATAATATGAAGTTGTGCCGGTCGCTTAAATTTTTTACTTGCCCACAACGCCAACAAGCCACTCTCA
>JAYSSH010000033.1:0-4446 GCA_043720635.1 Candidatus Kaiserbacteria bacterium | reverse complement strand
CGATATACTGTATGTATATGAACCTTAATATACACATTGGCTTTGGCGCCAAAGAAGTTTTAGTAACAGCAGTAATTGTAGGGTCGTTATTTTTTGTTAGCACGGACGTTAAGGCTGCGTCGGTTTGTACTTTTGACCGAGATTTGCAAATGGGAGTGGTGGGTGAGGATGTACGTTGTTTGCAACAATACCTCAACGCTAACGGATTTGTAATTACTACCACTGGCGGAGGTTCACCGGGTAAAGAAACCACTGAATTTAAATCTTTAACAGAAGCGGCACTAGTTAAATGGCAACAAGCTAATAAATTGTCTCCTGCAAGTGGTTATTTTGGACCTCGTTCACAACAAGTATATAAATCTTTAGTATTGGACACTGTGGTGACTACTCCCGTTGCTCCAGCGCCTTCAACTCCTGTTACGGCTACGCCGAGTGGAGTGCTTACACCAGACGATTTATTAAATAAAATTGAAGCATTAAAGGCGCAACTTTCGGGAAGTATTGTGTCTGTGCCTACTGTCACTCCTGCAACTCCTACCCCAGCACCTGCTGTTAGTACCAAAGGAGCCAAACAATTAAAAGAAGTAACTAAGTCATTGCGTGAAGCTGAAGAAGAAGTGGCAGATAATGATGACGCTGAAGAATACAAAGATGCGATAGATAGTCTTGCTGATGCCCGTGATAATTTCTATGTGGCTGTACTCGCGTACCTTTCTGGTGATACTGACGAAATGGAAGATGCTCTTGATGAAGTTGAAGATAATGTGGAAGATGCCCTTGATGCTGTAGGAGCTTCTAGTGAAGCAAATGAAGCGGAGGATCTTATCGATGAAGTAGATGATGCTATTGATGAAGCGGAAGACGCTATTGATGAAGCTGACGAAGACGGTAAAGCAACGAGCGATGCAGAAGATACTCTCGATGAAGCGAAAGATACTCTCGATGAAGCGAAAACAGCTTTTGATGATGGAGACTATGAAGACGCGCTTGAGTTAGCTGAAGAAGCTGAAGATTTAGTTAATGACGCTATTGATGAGATTGGATCAAAGGGTGGAGATGTTGAAGATGAATTAGATCATGCCCGTGAAGAACTAGACGATGTTCGTGATGATGTTGATGCAGCTGAAGATGACGGAGAGAATATGGCCGACGCCCAAGATTATTTAGATGAAGCTGAGGATTTACTCGATGATGCCGAAGATGCGCTTGATAATGATGATGAGGATGAAGCCGAGGAGTTGATTGAGGAGGCCCTAGATTTAATCGCCGACGCCCAAGACGAACTGTAAAACTTCCAAAATTGTCACATTGCGTTGTCGCTGCTGCGGTACTTTCCCTTCCGCCGTACAAGAAGTACGTCTACAGAAAAAGTCCTAGCACTCCTAGCACTGCACTCGATTTAGAAAGCCTTAACTACGCTAATAAATAAAATGTATCCAATTTGGATGCATTTTATTTATTGTTAGGTTAGTACACTTCTTCGTTATGCTGCGGTAAGTAGAATTTCACCGTACCAATGTACGGCTCAAATCTACTTCCTTGCATGCCTCGAATTGCACTCGTTTCTGAAAGTCCTAGCGGATTAACAAAAACCCCTTTCGGGGTTTTTGTTTCGTCTCTTTAAAAGAAGTTATTAATAATTAATGTCCGTAGTTTTACTTAGTGCCGAAGACTTTTCTTAGGCCTGAGACGTGTTCTTCGTAGGTTTTACTGCAGTAGAATGTACCGTCATTATCGTGGAAGTAAAAGAGGCAATCGGTTTCTCTGGGGTTTAGGGCGGCTATTACGGCATCAATGGAAGGGTTGGAGATTGGTTCAGGGGGTAAGCCGGCATTTTGGTAGGTATTAAAAGTAGATTTAATATATTTATCAGCGGGAACGGGAACGGGCCACCAGCGTTCATTGTTTTTACCACCGCGCGCGTATTGTAGTGTTGCATCAATTTGTAAACGCATATCGATAAAGAGGCGATTCCAGATTACTCCAGAAATATAGCGCATGTCTTCAAAATCATAGGCTTCACGCTCAAGCAGGGAAGCAATGATCAAGGCATCTTTGAGTGGCACCACTGCTTCGATGTCACCGGTATACCGAGTTCGTATTTCGGCATTAAACCGATCAGCTACCAAAAGAGCTACATCTTCAGGGCTGGCTTCTTTTGTAATGGTGTATTTTCCGGGATACATAGTACCGTTTTCTACTACCGGCGCCTCTTCACGCATTCGTTCAATAAACTCCGCCTTCTTTTGTGGGTTCCAACGAAGGATACTGGCAAAATTATCGGTTACCTCTTCGTTTCGTTCACCAGAATTAATTACGAGGGTGCGACTCACTGGAGTGGCCAGATTTTGATACCAATCCAGGCGCGCTAACTTAGATTGAAGCATTGCAAAAAATCCAGCTGGAGTCTTTACATTGGTATGATTACTGGCAATTGAAGCGTCGAAGTACGATTCAATAGTCGTATCTTCTGTTATTATTTTTGTTTGCGGGTTTACGCTCACGGGGAAAGGCGTAACTATGGCTGTGGTAGAAGGATTAATGGGTGTAGTTTCAAGTTCAGCAAATGAAGTGACTTTTACTTGGAGCAGAAAAATAAGTACTGAAAAAATTAGTACAGCCAATACCGTCAAAGGCCACATGACGTGTCTCCTTGCTAAGGGTTTTTTTTTAGGACTGCGAAACTTGGTCACTTGAACCATGATATTACTTATTATGACATATGATGCGAGGCATCGTAAGTATTGTTTTCTACAGCTAAAATTAAGATAACTGAGTGTTATACTACAACATATGAAATTCATCTTTAGATTTTTTGTAGTGCTCGGTGTTATTTTCTTTTGTTTATTACTAGCGCTGGGTTATTTTATCTTAGCCGATCCTTATAATCTACGACCGCTATTTTCCAATATGTATGAAAGTACAAAAATGAACGATGAGTCAGGTACTTCTGTCCCATCAAACAAACAAACTGCTGACGGAGTATCTTCAGGGAACGCTCAAAACGTGAGTGATGGTCAAGCTCAGGCTCTTGAAGCAATGGGTATGGATGCAGGCAGTGTGCCTGCACAATTTACTCCAGAACAGATTAATTGTTTCGTGGGAGTGTTAGGTCAGGCGCGAGTAGATGCGATTGTCGCAGGAGCAACTCCTACCCCAACTGAATTTTTCCAAGCTAAGGACTGTATGTAAAATATGAAAACTTTTGTCTTGTGGTCGGTATTATTTTTTGTGCTCATCAGTACCATTATTTTTTTACTGCTCGTACGAAGTGATTTTGATAATCCTCTGACCCCGAATTCCGTCATTGATGTCGCAACCACATCCACCCCAATGTCGTTTGATCAGGCTACTGTGTACACCTGCGGTGAGGGAAGTGTTATTGCGCTAGCCTATAAAACAGGTGACAGTAGTGTGGTCGAACTCTCAGTTCCGGTTATTGGTCCGGTAATGTTAACGGTGAATGAAGGGGTGGGGGAATATAGTAATAATGAGGGGTATCGTTTATCCGAAACTGCGGGCATTATTAAAATAATCAAAGATGGTGAAGTTCTTTATACAAATTGTGCCAGCGGAACTAAAGTAGCCATAGAGGAATTAGCAACCACCACGAGTTCCCTCGCAGGTACTAAGTGGCAGTGGGTAGAAACTACCGTGGCTTCAGGTGCGCCAACTCGACCAAATAACCCTGATGACTTTATTGTTACCTTTGCCACGGAAAATCGGTTTAGTGCTAATACTGATTGTAATAATATAGGGGGAGAGTATACCGAAGGGGTTAATGGAGCAATAGCGTTTTTTAATATTATTGCTACCGAGATGGCGTGTGAGGGCGATATACAAGAAGGTCAATTTATTAAAGAACTCGAACAAGTGATTGTGTATACCATGTCTGGAAATGAATTGGCCTTATCACTAAAAGATACTAACGGCACGATGAAATTTACAAAACAATAAGGAAACGATACGCGTCAGTACTGCTCTCGCGTTTTTAGAATTTTGTGGTATAGTAGCAGCTACGTATGGCTACCCCTGAATTAGTGTATATATTTGGCAAGCACGCGGTCCTTGAGGCCCTTATTCATCGACCCGAGATTATAAAAGAATTATATATCGAGCATGGGTTTACTGATGAAAAAATTTTTAACCGTCTCACCAAAGCAGCCATTGTTCCAAAACCTTTAAATCCAAAGAGGTTGCCGGGAGGTTTGCGTGGGGAAGCGGTACATCAGGGCATTATTGCCGGTATTGCAGTGCAACATTTGATGCGCGAGTACAAAGAATTTATGAGTACTTGTACCCCTAGCCCTGATACCTGTTTTTTGATACTCGGTGAAGTACAAGACCCACACAATGTCGGCGCAGTGATTCGTTCCGCCGCCGCTTTTGGTTTAGCGGGGGTTCTCATTCCTCCGCACAACCAAGCGCCTGTTACAGGGACAGTAG
>JAYSSH010000032.1:0-12097 GCA_043720635.1 Candidatus Kaiserbacteria bacterium | reverse complement strand
GTCTTTGCCCGCATATTTTTTAGCAAACTGCACATAGGCAGCTTCTATTGCTAGTATATCTTTTTCGATTTGTGGATCTTTTTCTGATTGATAAAAGTGTTCGGCAAGATCCCAATTGGTTTGAAAACTTTTTAATGGTGGTAGGGAGTTTGTGCTTGTGTATTTAAAAGGTAAACTCTTGGGCTTTTTTGATGTCATAAATGAAGTTTTTGTATTCGGTAAAGACGTGATTAAATTCTGAAAGCAATGGTCCCTTCAAACGGTGATTGATGACATTGGCTATTGTTTGGTAGACCTCCAACCGCTCATCAAGATTTTTGCCAAAATCAGTGAGAAAACGGTTGTGGTCATCATAATAATCCTCAATCGAGGTCCGGAAGTTGTGCGCTTTATCCGCAGCAGCAATCATAATCGCTTCGTCAGGTCCATTTTTTAATTGCTTGGCGTAATTTTTCTTGCGTTCGACCCAAGAAACAGGCCGCTCCCCTTCCATTTTCTTTTCCGTTAAGGCGTCAACGATGGTTGCGACAGACCCTCCGAAATCTTCTGTAAGTTCCTCCATCGTATAGTCGGTATCTTCAAGGGTGTCATGGAGCAACGCCGCAATGATAACATTTTCATCTTGAGTATACTCGGTGAGTAACATCGCCACCGAATAAAGATGGGTGACGTACGGATACGGCATTGATCCTTTCCGTGTCTGACTGTGATGGAGAACGGTTGCCGCTCTAATGGCCTGCTCGATGCGAAAAGAGTACATGGTAGAGCGGAAATTACATCCAACCAGATTTTTTAACAGGTGCACTATTTGTGTTTGCAGCGCTGCGCTCCAGTTCTCGCTGTAGCTCACGTTGGCGGGTATCAATTTGGCGTGTAATATCCGGGATGCGTCCACTCGCTACAGTATATTTTCGTTCATAGCCAGCTATGTCATTATCAAAGTCACGTCTAATCTGCTCCATTTTGGCATCACGAGATTTTTGCAGTCGTTCAATTTCCTTTCGTGCATCAGATTGGGCACGATGTAGTGAATCTAGTTCACCCTGCAAACTTTGTAATCGAGTATCGCTAAACATAAAAAATATTAAAATTTATAGCCTTCAGTGAGTAATATAGCACGTTTTTTATCAATTCCACCACGATTGTATCCCCCCAAAGTACCGTCACTGCGAATTACTCTATGGCACGGAATAAGCGGATCATAGTTTTTTGCCATGAGGTTCGCTACAGCCCGAGAGGCCTTTTCGTTCCCGGCAGCCTGCGCTACTTGTTTATAGGTCATAACAGAACCGGCAGGGATGGATTTAACGACATTTTGTACTTGTTCAGTAAAGGTTTTCATATTTTAATTATATTGAATATAGGAAATTCAAAATGGAAGATATTTGAAGATAGAATATGGAAAATTGAAAAGAGAATATTTTAAACACTTTGTGTTTCGTCCGTATCTTCAATATTTTTATCTTCAATATTTTCTATTCCATATTCTTTACTATTCAATGTTCTATTTCCAAAAATTACTTGTAATTTTTGCCCACAGGCAGAGCGATACGGACAGTATTCACACTTTGGACCACTTTCCGGGTAATCGCTACTCTCAAGGCAGGATTTGATGTTACGCAGGGTCTGAGGGAGCCAACTGTTATCACCGGTGCAGGGAATCAGGGTAGTTTCGAATTTAAGCGTGTTGTTAAAACCGGGTTCGGACTTTAAAGCGTTGGCATACACAAAATACCCGGTCTTGTTGACCGTGAAGCCCATTTTCTCTAAGAGCCATTGGTAGATACCAATTTGTCGTTCGTATTGTTCACCCCAGCTAGAATCATCAAGCGAAGTGATACTTCCCTCTTTGCTCGTGGCTTTGTAGTCCACAACCATAAGCGAACCATCACTGTGTCGCCACACATCATCAATGCCACCAGATACTATAAGATTGGTTTCTGGATCGGTATACATTAGCCCTACAAATGGATCACGCCAGGTGTCGAGGTCTTTGTGCGCAAATGGCACTGCATCAACCTTGTATTCTTCCATGATTGAATGTTTAGTTCCCTTGGCCCGATGAATATCAAATTCTTTTTTAAAAAGTTCATCAACAGCAATATTGAGATTAAACGATGGCATCCCTGGTCGTTTGGTACCCAATTTATTATCGATATAAAAACATCGTGGACATTCCAGGAAAAAATCAATTTTAGAGCGAGATAACTTCCACTTTTCCCCACCATAATTCCATTCCGCCGACCGGTGAGGGTTATATTTTTTTACGTATTCCGCCATAATTTTAACAGTATATCTTGCCCTAATAACTAGGGCAAGATAAATCACGTAAAATTAATCCCCGTAAACCAAAAAAATCCCTTATGGGATTTTTTGGTTTACTTAAGTTGGTATTTTAACTAACCTAAGCCTTAAGAAAAATTTATTTCATAAAAGCATGCATATACTAGGCGACTAGAGTTTTTAAGACGAGACGTACTTGTAGGTACGTTGAGTTTTAAAAATTCGAAGGCAACAACGTAGTTGCGGGCTTTTTGGAATCAATTATCTATTTGGCGGTGAAGGTAGCGTAATTCCCTTCAATCTGAACATCATTTGACATACTGAACTTTCGGTCACCACTTTCTGAGAAAAATACGATAGCGTATTCACGTCCAGCAATGGTTGGTGTTTGCAAAACAATCTCCTTTGGATTAAGACCTTGCTCACTACTAAAACGTACTACACCAAGAACCATTCCTAATTTACCATCGTTTAGGTTACGAACTCCTACCCAACCTTCTTTGGCAGGAAATGTAACGTCGGTTAATGGGACTGACATACCAGCTTTTGTTTCACCATCAACTGTTACAGCACCTTCTCCTACCGGCATTGCAGTATCTTCATCAGTGTCTGCATCAATATCTTCATCAGTAGTAGCATCGGCATCATCGTCCTTAGTCATTTCTTTTTTATCTGCATCGGCTTTTGTATCTTTTGGGGTTTCATCAGGTCCACCGGCAAATGCCCAAACCAATAATCCACCTACCAAGAGACCTACTACAAATGATACTACTGTTTTTTGAGATTCTTCTTTTAGTTGTTCTGCCATATAACTTTTTATGAATTGCTGAAATAAAGGATAATGTCTAAATTATAGCACCGTAAAGTACCCAAACAAGTATTGACACCACCGATTTTTATCGGTTTACCACTTCTCCCTGTTCTATGTTTCGAGCTTCAGTTAAAATTGCATCAATTTTGCTAGGTGTTATGTGTAAATGGCGTAAAATATGAGGTTTTGCTACTACATCATGCGTTAAAATACAGTCATGTTGTAGCAAAGTGGCAATTTGGCTCGATGAAAGACTCGATAAAACCGTTATCGGGTACACTCCCGCTCGTTGAATCCGGTCATGAAGATTGTTTTTCTTAGGGTAATCCCAACTTAATAAATTCACTCCCACACAATTAGCGTACTTCTCAGCGGCTGAGGTGAATTTGGTATTGGTAATAAGCCAAAATTCTTTGATACCACAAATGTCATCAGTACATATAGTGGCGTCACGCAAATCAAGTAACCGTGCGTATGAATACATCGCAACTTGCAAGTCAGTTTTAATACCAGGTCTGGCATGAAATTTGGCTTCAGCGACAAAGCTATGATCTGTTTTGTAGGCTGCCACATCAATTTCATGTTCGGCACAATGACCAGGTACAAGAATGCCGGTTTTAGTGGTGTAGCCTTCAGCCTCAAAGACACGTCCAAGATACCGTTCAAACGGAAACCCGGTCGGACCTAAACCAAATAATGCTCGCCTGAGTGAATACCGGGTGGCGGCTTTTTGTTCAGTATGTCGCAGTAGTTCAAAGGCGACTCTATAAATCGCTTGAGTAGCTATACCGTCATAGAGACGCTTCTCAATCTCACTGATAATAGTAGTGAGCTGAATAGGGGTTGCACCAGCACGCCGTAGTGAACGACGTAGTTTTTCAATTTTAAAGTACTCGGTACTTCCATCGGCTTTGGTTACCGTAATAGACACTACAAGATAATACCACCCCCGATACACTGGGTGCCTCGATATAATACACAGGACTGACCGGACGCTATTGCTTCACTTTGATTTTGAACTTCAAGCGTCATAGACCCTTCATTAATTTCTTTCACCACAATCAAAAATGGTTTTTGCCGGTAGCGACTTTGCGCTTCTAATGTATCACCTACCTTCACGTCACTGTTGAGCACATATTGCGTTATGATAATTTTTGCTTGCGGCGCTAATACGGGAGCAGTTTCAGATACGGTAATGGTGTTTTTATCGGTATCTTTAGCAATCACATACACTGGGGACCGATTAGGGTTATGGTCGTGAAGAACAAATCCTTGCCGTTGCCCGATAGTGTACACAAAGGCACCTTTATGTGTACCAATTACTTCACCTAACTCATTTATAACGTTCCCTTCTTCAAGATCAATATAGTGTGAAAGAAAATCTGGGATATCAATATGTCCCAAGAAACATACGCCCTGACTATCACGTTTGTTGGCAGTTAAAAGTCCGGCGGCAGTGGCTTCAGCACGGATTATGTCCTTGGTACTATTTCCCACTGGAAACAACACCTGTTCTAAAATTTCTTTAGGTAGCGTCCATAAAAAATACGTTTGATCTTTATTGGTGTCTACTCCACGATGCATTTCAACTCCCTCCTTACCAGCACTGGTTTGCGCATAGTGACCGGTAGCTACATAATCAGCACCTTTAGCCCGGGCAAAGTTATAAAAAGCGCCAAATTTTACTTCTTTGTTACACATCACGTCAGGATTGGGCGTTAGTCCGGCGCGATAACTTTCAATAAAATAATGCGCTACCGCATCACGGTATTCTGCCTCGGCGTCACAGGTGAGAAACGGAATACCAAGTTTGGCCGCTACCCGCATCGCATCAAGTCGTTCTGCTTCCCAGTTACACACCAAAAAATCTGGGTGCCAGACCTTGATAAATACCCCGGTAACGTCGTAGCCTTCTCGCAAAAGCCTTAGCGCAGCGACTGACGAGTCAACACCTCCTGAGAGACCTACAAATACTTTTTTATTCATAAACTACTTTTAGATTACCATTTTTAATTTAAAGTTGAAGCGCACCCTTAACGGATGCGCTTAAATTTTTGTTCTATAGCAGTTTTGCTCATGTGACCAACTCCGTCAATTACTTTTTTGACGTGGCGTGCTTGTTCTTTGGTTACAATCGCTAGAAAATCATCATCTTGATTTGCTAAATACTGCGTGTATGCAATTCTGAGTGCTCTCCTAAACACTGAAGTCATATCATCATCTGCAGATTCCTTAACAAGAATAGCTAGTATTGAAGAATCATCTTCATTTAAAGCTATCGTTATTCGCCTGGCTGACATTACAAACCTCATCTAATTTCGAACCTTTGAAACTATACCGATAAATTTTAATCTGTCAATTACTACCGTAAATACTTTGCAATATTTTTTCTATGCCCATCAAAGTCCTTTGCATAATAAAACTCCCCATCGTCACCAGTAATATAAAACATATACTCTGACGGCGTCGGTTCAAGTACAGCCATAATAGCTTCTAAACCTGGATTTCCAATCGCAGTTGGCGGTAAGCCCCGATAGAGATAGGTGTTGTATGGGGTATCAATTTTTAAATCTTCGGCCGTAAGTTCCTTGAGTGGTTTTTCTAAAATGTATTCCATTGAGGCATCTACCTGCAAAGCCATACCTAAGGCAAGACGATTTTGTAGAATGCCGGAAACAAGTTTCATTGAAGTAGACGAATTTGCTTCACGTTCAATAATTGACGCCAGAATAATTACTTCAGCTTCCGTTAAGGAACTACTTTGAATTTTATAGCGAAGTGGTGCTAAATTTTCTTCATACGTTTCAGTCATGAGGGTATAGAGCTCAAGCGGAGTAAATGTTTTTGGAATACGGTAGGTTTCGGGAAACAAGACTCCTTCTGAGGTACTCGCGAGTAACATAAACTCAGATTCGGAGAAATCAGTGAGGTTAGCGGCTGCATTAGTTGCGATTTTTTTTATCGGTTCGCCTTCGCGATGAATAAAGGAAATTAATAATGAATCAAAATCTCCCTTTACTAATGATTCTGCCACTGCGTACACGTCTTTAGGTTCAGTAAAGAGGTAGGTACTCGCTTTTACATCTTCTGGTTCATAGGAAGTAAGTAAGACAAAATATAAAAGTAAGTCAGAGCGAACTACGCCGGCCTGTTTAAATTGTTTGGTGATTGCTGAAATACTTGATCCGGGTACTACTTCTATAGGGGTATTACTCGGAAAATTGGCGGGCGCTTGGGAGAGCGTTTGTACATATACATAACCACCAGAAAGTAACAGGCCAAGTAGAATAATAAACCATAACCCCCCACTTCTTTTCTTGGGCTTCGGTTGGGCTACATTTCCAGTTACGTACGAGGTTGCGATATCAGACATATTTTAATGTGTAGGTAAACCAGTTGGTAAGTTTGCCGGGGCTTCTTTTCGTGTTGAGGGAATCCGAGCCAATCCAGGAGTCATGACCGTACTACTCGGTAAGTGAAATACTGTAGCCAGTTCTTCAACAGACATAACTTGAAACTTCATAGACGGATTAATAGAAGTACCATGCATCGGTTCGCGCATTTTATAATGCTCAACTTCTTCTTTCTTTAATCGCAATTTCTTTTTACCAGAATAGTCTTGGAACATGTTATAGTCGTAGTCTGTTCGCCAGGCTACTCCTAATTGATTACGACCGATCATGTCGTATTGGGCAAACGAACGGATAAGTGGACTTATGACATTACCATCAAATGCACCTTTTTTAGTCACATATACCCAACGAATAGCCACTTCATAAGCATATTTAGTCATATGACGTTCCATTGCCTCAATTAAGTTTCGTTCGCCGGTAGTGAGCCGGGGCTGGTTTTCAAGTTCTGCCGGACCAGTATGGTCGTGGCCTCGACCCATTAATTCATCAATTTTTTCACGGATAGCGTGTTCCCAGGAATCATGACCTTGAATGTGACCATTTTTAAAATTCTTTTTAATGTGCGGAATACATAAAAATTGAATCCAAATGCGTTCGTGCGGTTTGATAGTACCAATGTGTTCAATCATTGGTGCCATAGGGTCGAGTTTAAATTCTTCCTTTGGCAGTTTATCCATTCCAAAATCAATGTAGGTTTTAATAGGAAATACCTCCTCGCCTTTTTGACGCATGTGGAGCGCAAACATATCGTATTTCGAGTGATCAGGTATGATTTCTGCCGTGTAATCAATTTCCTCTTCCACGACTTCTACCCCAGGGTATTGTGCGTACAGCTGGGCTTCAACCGCATTTTTTACCTTTTTCGTTGGGCAGTTAATATACAACCGCACATCCCCGCCAATTGAAACAATTTCAAGTGACATAATAAGCGGGTGCTTGCCGTCAATGTACGTTTGCCAAAGATTATCAGAAGATTGGGCGTTATGCACTTGCGCTAAGACGTTTTCCATCGCTTCGGGAGATTTAAAAATTTCCGCTGGTACTTTTATACGCAGTGTCGTTCTGCCCTGACTAATACGGAATTTTTTGTGCACATATTCCATCCACTTTTCATAGAGTAACCAAAACAATACAAATGGTAACCAGAGTGGCGTAATGGCAATCATGATTGAAATTATCGGACCGGCATCAACTCCCATGGCATCAAAGGTAAATTGCATTACAAAAAACCCAATTATTAACAACAGTGGTGCTGCCACGACGCCAATTAAGACTTTAAAGAGATCACCCATATATTGTGATTATTGTATCCTATTTAAACATCAAAATGTATTCTTTTCACCAAACATTCCCATTAATACAATCAGAAATCCATTTTGTATCCAGAAACGAAAACAGTTCTAGGCGTGCAAGGAAAATTTGTTGAGCCGTACATAGGTACGGTGAAATAAATTTTACCGCGGCACAACAACGAAATGTTTCGTTTATGGGTACAAAATTAGTCTGCTAGAGTGTAGGTTCCGTTACTCAATCGTTTAAATAAGTTGGCATCCTGAAGATTTACCACAATCGTATTGTCTTTGACGTAACGTTCTTTACGAACCTTATCAATGAGTTCTTCACGTGACAGTGGACCATCGTTGGCGAGAATTTCACGCAACACATCTTTCACTACTCCGGCGGTGTATCCCCATTCTGTTAAGGCGTAGAGACCCCGACCAACCAAAACAAAACGAGTATCTTTGATAAGTTCGTTGTGGGTAGTGGCGACGTGTGCTTTGTGTTTGAATAGTTCCTTAATAGATTCGGACACTTCTTTAAAGTGCATCGGTGAACCATGACGCTTCACAGCGAGGTACGCATAATCACGAATTCCCTTTACTCGCACGTTAGGGCTGTCACTTGGTCCCCAATCTCCGAGTGGGTTCTGAGCAATTTGTTTTGAAATTGAAAGCCATCGTTTCAGGGTTTGGTCATCATGTTTGTCTGCAATTTCTATCAGTTCAGCTCGAAAACGGTTAAGAATTTCTTGTTCAGAAACTAAGTCATCACGATTAAGCGTACCATGTACGTTTTTGAGTGCGCGTTCAACAGTTTCCGCTACTTTCTTTTCTGTAAACCAGCGGTGAGAATACAAGGGATTTTCTTTACCTTTGTAAAACGCATCACCAACTACTAGTATAAAATAAAGGTGATTACGTGTTGATTCGTCTGGCGCGAGGTTGTCCAACAGAACGTGCTCAGCAACTACTCCGCCACCAAGCTCATTGATCAAATCATGAAGCTCAGCAAAAAGAACTACGTGTTCTGCATAAATAGGAGATTTTTGGATTGAAGCAATACCATAATTTTCAATCTGTCGGACTCGTTCCCGAGTAATTCCGTATGATTGTCCGATGGCTTCCAGGGTAAAAGTCTCGTTATCAGCACCTAAACCATAACGTTTAGTTAACACGTCACGTGCCCGTTCGGGAAGCGCTGCGAGTAGTTTTTTGGTGACTTGTTTGGGTTTGAACGTAATCATACTAAGGGCTAAAGCTTGATAATTAAGAGTTTCCTCGAAGTGAGTATGTATATTTATATCATGGCATTTACTAAACGTCAAATGGTTTGTCCTCTTATTCTAGTAACAAATTGAGAATTCGACCTGGTACGTAGATAACCTTTTTTAACGTCCCACTGAGGAGTTTCTCTTGCAATACGGGATTGTCTTGAACAGCGTTAATAGCCTCCACTTCGGTTGCCTGAGGCGATATAGTGATATCACCACGTAATTTACCATTAATTTGTACCCCAATGACGACCAATGTATCAGCTGCTAAGGTAGCATCAGCTACTGGAAAATCTTCAATATGTACTGAAGTGGTGTGTCCTAACTGTGTCCAAATTTCTTCAACTAGGTGTGGAGCAAACGGTGCAAGGGTACGAATAAACAACTCATAGGATTCTTTAGTAATACTTCCCTTTTCAGCCAAGTTCACAAAAATCATCATGGCTGAAATAGCGGTGTTGTATTTGAATTCCAGGATATCAGTCCCAACTTTCTGGATGGTTTTATGAAGTTGTCGGGTAAGTTCAGGTACTTCTGTCTCACCAATATGATCTATAAGTCCGTAACTTCTTTCGAGGAACCGGCGTACTCCGGCAATCCCGCCAAAATCCCACGGATAACTACTATCAGCGTATGGTCCCATAAAAGCGAGGTAGATTTTGACAGTGTCAGCACCAACAAGCGCCACCTGCGCATCGGGGTCTACCACGTTACCTTTACTCTTACTCATTTTGTTTCCATCTGGCCCTAAAATCATCCCGTGATTAACTCGGTGCTTGTATGGTTCACTTTCAGTAACGAGACCTAAATCAAAGAGGGCCTTTTGCCAGAATCGTGAGTAAAGCAAGTGCATCGTGGTATGCTCCGCTCCGCCAAAATACATATCAATCGGCATCCACTCCTTTTGTTTTTCTAAGGAGGCGAGACCTCCCTCATTTTTGGTATCAAGATAGCGCAAGAAATACCAAGATGAATCAACAAAAGTATCCATAGTTTCTACTTCCGGCGTCCAGCCGATGCCAAATATTTCTTCCGTCCGTTTTTTAAGTGCTTCACTTTTAGCCAGCGGTGCAACACCGGTTGGTTTAAAATCAACATCTTCGGGTAAGACCCAGGGCAAATGTTCCTTGGGTACAATATGCGCTTTACCTTCGGGAGAATACACAATTGGAATCGGAACACCCCAATATCGTTGCCGTCCAATAGACCAATCGCGCAACCGATACGTAGAGGTCATTTCTCCACCTACTTTAGCTACAATTTTTTCTTTAGCATCTTCTGAATCCATCCCGTCAAATTCACCTGAGTTAATTAAGATTCCTGAATTAGTTTTTAGATTTCCCTCACTTGCTTCGATTGCTTCCAGTATTAAGTTAATTCGTTCTGGTTCAAATGCTGAGGATAATTTCTTAATTTCATCTTTGGTTAGCCAAAGTAATTTAATACCATCTAATACTTCAGAATCAGTAAGTGCTGTTGGTGATTCTTTGGTTGATATAATTTCCACTGAGAAAACATGTGAAATATTTCTAATTGAATCTGTAGTTTTTTTTGATTCAGTATCAACAATACCAATAGTAAGGAGTGAATTTATTTTAAATTCTGAGTAGGTAGTTTCTTCATTTAATTCACGTAATAATCCTTGCTCAAGAGTTTCTCCTTCATCAAGTCCACCGCCTGGCAACCAGTAAAAGTCATCTTTAGAAAAATGTTGAATCAAATACTTTCCATTTTGATGTATAAGTCCATATACACCCTTACGAATTCGTTTAATTTCTTCATGTCTTAAAAAATGTGTAGCTACAACTTGTTTAATCGCCAATCCAAACTTAGTAGCAAAAGCATGATCACGTTCATCATGCGCTGGCACGGCCATGATCGCACCAGTTCCGTATCCGCCAAGAACATAATCTGCAACGTAGACAGGAATTTGGTCACCGCTCGCTGGGTTCGTTGCTATGATCCCCTCCAGTTCAACACCCGTCTTTTCTTTGGTAGCATCTAACCGGTCTTGTTCATCTTTTTGTTTTGAAATGTTGACGTAGTCCAGTACTTCTTTTTCATTTTCAATATTCTCTATTCTATTTTTAATTAACGGGTGTTCTGGGGCTAGTACTAGATACGTTGCTCCAAATAATGTATCAGGGCGAGTGGTAAATACAGTTACGGTATCACCGGTAGAGAGGGTAAAGTTGATTTTGGCACCTTTACTACGTCCGATCCATTGTCGTTGGGCTTCTTTAATATGTTCAGGCCAATCAATAGTATTTAAATCATTAATGAGTCTGTCAGCATAATCAGTAATTTTCATCATCCATTGTGGCATCTCTCGCTTTTCAATCACGTCTCCTGACCGTTCACAGGTACCGTCAGCCAACACTTGTTCGTTTGCTACTGCTGTATTACAGCCGGGGCACCAGTTCACAATACCCTTCCCACGATAGGCAATGCCTTTTTCGAAAAATTGGGTAAACATCCATTGCGTCCATTTGTAATAATCTTGATCAGTTGAATTAGTGGTTTTGTCCCAGCTAAACATGTTGCCCATACGATCAAGCTGTTCGCGCATAAAGGCCATATTTTCGTAGGTCCAATCTTTTGGATTAAGATTACGTTTAATAGCAGCGTTCTCAGCGGGTAATCCAAAAGCATCAAATCCCATTGGGTACAGTACCTGATGTCCCGTCATGCGTTTATAACGAGCGTAGATATCAGGCACGGCAAACGCATACCAGTGACCAATGTGTAAATTACCTGAAGGGTACGGCCATTCAACTAGTACGTATGATTTTGGTTTAGCAGTATCACGTTCCCCTGCAATATATAAACCTGATTCTTTCCAGACAGTCTGCCATTTTTTTTCTATTTCTGTGGAATCAAATTTTTTGTGCATAGAGTAGTATTTTGCTTATAATAACAGAAACACATTATGTGTGTACTTTCTTAAATAGTCAAAGGCGCTTCATAGAGGAAGCGCCAAGTTTTTACGATTGTTTTATGTTTGTTCGTGTATGCACGAATCAAAGTTTGTATAAAGAA
>JAYSSH010000031.1:0-12115 GCA_043720635.1 Candidatus Kaiserbacteria bacterium | reverse complement strand
CAGTTTGGCACTTTGTGCAAATACAATATAAGAACTATCAGCTAAGGCATTCCAATTATGTTTCGTATCAATTTTAGCGAAGACCTTGTACGCGTACGGAGATAAATACGACGGGTTAATAATCAACCACGGATCAGCGGAATCTTTTTCTATATTGTTAGCCATCAAGTACGGCAGACCATTAATGTCTACTACTTCGTTGTCCCAGATGCTATTTATGATAGCTCGACCTTCATTGAGGTGGATTTCATTTCCCCACCGTCCGTACGCAAGAAAAAGAGCCAAGGCAATATCAACATCACCATCAGAGGCGGTATTTTCTCCTCCTGAATTAGTAAGTATTCCATAACTGCCATCTGCTAACTGTCCGAATTTCCAAGAAAACAAAAAGTCGTCTCTAAGCAAAATATCTTTAGTCCATTTCCAGGCAAAATCAAAAGTTTCTTCATCATCCATAAACACCGCGCGTAACATAGTGTAACTTTGACCTTCTGAGGTAGTTATATTTTTATTTTCTTTATCCAAGGTTCTGCCTGAAGTGGATTCAATGTAGACAACTTTGTATTCGGTCCATAACGCTTCTAAGGCATCAATTGCACTATACAGCGGTGGTTGAAATTCCCGACTCTTAGTCACACTTAGAAATATTACCGTCCCGGCAATACTTAGAAAAAGTAAGGTTGCAATTAAAAAACTGCGTTCCGGCCACAATGAATTTTTGGCAGAAATGGTAGATGCTGTTTCGAGTAACGGTTCTTGGGGCGCACGGTAATAAATGAATAAGTTGCGCAGATATATAAGGAGACTTAGCCCCTGTCCCACTATAAATACAATGTCTTGTTTATAGATTGCATAGACAAGAATCATGAGCGCACCCAGGATACTCAGATACCAAAACGAAACCGGGATGGTGGTTCGTTTATTTTTCTCGGTCGCAAATAATTGCACTACGAAGCGCAGGAAAAAAATAAATTGAGCCGCAAAGCCAAAAATAACCCACGGGTTGGCAAGTGTTTCAATCATCGATAAAAGAGCGCTAGACATTTTCATGAATATTATGGACTGAATAATTCATTCGGTTATGCACTTTGTAATACGTTTTAGCGAGCAAGTCGGTTACAATTCCAATCGTAAAAAATTGGATACCAGTTAATACAAAGGTAACCGCAATTAACGGCCAGATTCTGTTAGCGAGACTCACCTCAAAAAAGAATCGCAGTGCAAATAATCCCATCAGTAAAGAAATGCCGAGGAAAATCAATATCATGCCAAAACCCCCCAAAATATGGAGGGATCTGGCAGAATATCGAGTCCAGAACGATACAAAAATCATATCAACGAGGCTTTTGAAACCACGAATGACATTCCCGTATTTACTTGAACCGTGAATTCGCGGTCGGTGATTTACCACTACTTCCGTAATTTTAAAGCCACGTTCGGCCAAAATTGCTGGAATAAATCGGTGCATTTCACCATAGAGATCAACTTCTTCAAAACATTCACGTCTGTAGGCTTTTAATGCACATCCAGAATCATGAATGGTATCGTTAAAGAAGAATTTCCGTAATTGATTTGCTACCCGCGACGTAATTTTTTTTGACCAGGTGTCTTTTCGATTTTTTCTCCAACCACTTACAACATCAAATCCTTCTTCAATTTTAGCAAGCAATTTTATAATGTCAGCCGGATCATTTTGCAAATCACCATCCATAGTTACAAATATATCTCCCGTGGCATTTTTAAACCCAGCATCAAATGCAGCCGTTTGCCCATAATTTTTTCGGAGCGCCACTAATTTTAATGGTCGTAACTCTTGGCTTTTTTTTAACGTAGCATCGGTAGAACCATCGTCTACGAAAATAATCTCCCACGTATGTGGTAACGGCGTTAACACCCGCACTAATTCTTGGTGCAGTAATGCTACATTCCCAGCTTCATTATAAATTGGAACTATAACGGATAAGGAGGGTAGAGAGTTTTTTTGAAACATACGTATTTTAGGTGAATAATGTGCAACCGGCCACCGGTAATACCGTTGACATGTTTTTTGTCAAAATAGTATGACTCCCTCGCAAACATAATATTGTAGAGGAACCTAACTAACAGTTATTAGTTGGAATATTGTTGGATTTCGCGAGCGTTTGTTTTTTCAAACACTTCACGAGCGTTTGCGTTATCAGTCTTGGCGGCTACTAAAATTTCTCCTTTTTCAATGTATGATTGATACATTGTGGCATTAGTATCATCAACCCCCATGTTAGTTAACGCTCCAATCAATCCTCCTGCAGCAGCTCCAGTAGCTGCTCCAGCCACGGTAGTAGCGGCAGCACCAGTTAACCCTAACGCTGCGGCCAGTGGTCCAGCGACAAAGAGTGATCCTAAGCCCGGTAAAATACCATTCGCAACGACTAGTCCAGCAATACCTCCAATAACGGCTCCGACAGTACCACCATCGACGGCACCCTGAGCCATACTTTCACCAGTATTACCATCTGTCATTTCACCTTTTTTATCTGAATACACGTATGAAATATCGTCTTGTTGTATCCCTAATGCAATGAGCTGTTTAATCGCTGATTCAGCTTCGGCATGAGTTTTATAAATTCCTAAGGTGACTGTGTGCATATATTGATTTAAATTTAACGTTGATTAATCTACATTTCATTATAGCAACCAGGGGTCATTCAGTCAAATTTAGTTATTAATTATTGTCAACATATTTGTAGATATGTTGATTTAATCTATAGTTATCTCAAACAAGTACCATCATTTGTATGATTAATGTATACAAAAGACCACATTATGAACCTATTGACAATAGCTGATTTACAGTGTTATAATATTTATATCGTATACAGACACCCTCCACACCACTCTGTAATACATCATCCTGTTCACGGTCATTAAGGCACGCGAACTTCCCTCCCACATCTCGTGTGGAATTTTATTTTTAAAGAATTATCTCGTGTTTAATTATCTCACTATGTTTCAATTCCCTGTCATACCTCCAAAATACCTCTTAATTTCGTTTGTAAAAACAGTTGTTTTTACTGTAGTAATTCTATTGGTGGCCATCATTATAATGTTGGCCTGGATTAACACCCTGCGGGCAGATGCCAAAACCGTTTGGGGCGTTGATTATTCTGAAAGTCAGGCTGCCTATTTGGGACTTGATCCCGCTGAAACATATTCAGCCATTATCAATGATCTTGGTGTTAAACATATAAAAATCCATATAAATTGGAATGCTACCGAACCTATCCGCAGTCAATTTGACTTCACCTCCCTTGATCGTATGGTTAAAGAAGCCGAAGAAAATGACGTGCAACTAATCTTAGTGATAGGTTTAAAAACTGGTCGCTGGCCTGAATGCCATACTCCTACCTGGTTTAAAAAAATTAAACCGGAAAATCGTGAGACAGAAATTATCCGGTATATCAGTACCCTCGTTGGCCGCTACAAAAACTCTGAGGCTGTTGCCTTTTGGCAAGTTGAAAACGAGCCCTTTCTCCAATTTGGAACCTGTTCTGATTGGTACTACGATCAAGGTACAAAATTACTTAAAGCTGAAGTCGCCGCTGTCCGCGCTTTAGATCCGGTTCGTAAAATCATTATTTCTGATACTGGAGAACTTTCATCCTGGACTGATGCCGCAGAAATTGGTGACGTGGTCGGGGTAACAATGTACCGAAGTAGTTGGGATGTAACGGAAAAAACGTTTGGACTTAATCCGTACACCTTCCTTGCTCCCGAGTTTTATTCTGCCAAAGCTGCCTTTATCGAAAGCTTTTACGGGAAACCAGTTATCAGCGTTGAACTGCAAGCTGAACCGTGGGCTTCAAAAGGTCTTGCTGAAGCTAGTCTTACCGAGCAAGCCCTATCAATGAACCCGCAGTTATTTATCGAAAACGTTGAATTTGCTAAACAAGCAGGATTGGGAGCTTATTACTTCTGGGGTGCTGAATGGTGGTATTACATGAAAACCAAACATAACCAACCAGAAATTTGGGATAGTGCCAAAGGAGTGTTTGCGGAGTAAAACAAAACTGACACTTGTCAGCATTGTTTTACTCTTGACCAAAATATTGGGCCAGGGTAGCATTACACATAGAAATTACTTGTTCTAAGAAAGGGGCGAACATGAAAATCCTGGTCGGAGTATGTTTAATTTGTTTAATGCTTTCTCCAAGCCAAGTGTATGGATTGAGTGTTTCGCAAGCTCAAGTCTGTGCAGATAAACTACTTGAAGCCTACAATAACAAAACTTATCCACGAAAACTGCTCGCTGTTCACGCTATTGTAGGCACAGCCTTCGGTGGAATATTTAAGTCATTCACTCCAACTGAATATAAATTAGCGTTAGAAGTGGGTGAGATACATATCCAAGAATCCTTTACAGAACCATCAGGGAATTACAAATATTGGGACCTCGTAGTAGCTACCTCGGAAAAAACAGGTAAAGAAAATGAATACCGAGTTGAAGGAATGGTATCAGTTATAGCGCCAAAAGCTAAGGGTCGGTACACTTTTTTGGCATTAGTGCTCACTCCGGGCTGTAAAGTTCGCCAAGTCCGGATTGCCGATATCATGACATTAGTCAATCAACTAAAGGAATCTCTTGCTAGTGATTCGCGAGTTAACAAGCTTTTCCCAAAATAAATTAGAGCAGCTCACGCGTTCGCGCGTGAGCTTTTTTTAATGAAGCATGATAGGTCACAGTAAAATTTTGAGCATAGAAAATCTAATACAAACATTGATGACATACTACGTACCACTCAATTGATACATGGCCACATAAAAAAACTACATGAGCTCCCTTTCTTCGGTAGCGCATTTAAAATATACCTACTCTACAAAAAGCAGCAGTACCGATTGGTACTACTGCTTTTATGCTTCGAATATTTTATTTCGCTGTATTGGCTACACTCTTAGAGATCTTGTTCACTCCACTTAACCCAGCACGGGCGCGTTTCTTTACTTCAAAGGTAAGTTCATCTTTTTTCATATCAACGCGTACAGTGCCACCACGTAGCATCCCTTCCCCTACCATCATCGAGGCCACGGGGGTAAGGATCTTTGTTTGTATTACCCGCTTGAGTGGACGAGCGCCAAATTTTGGATCGTAGCCTTCTTTGGCTATATAGTCGAGCACACTATCGCTAATTGAAAGGACAATTTCTTTATGGCGAAGCCGTTTAATAACATCTTCAATTTGCAGTGCCACAATACTACGAATGGTAGCGGGTGAAAGAATATCGAAGATAACAATCTCATCCAGTCGATTAAGAAACTCTGGTCTAAAGAAGCCTTTAAGACTATCCATTACTTTATCTTTAGCCTGCGTGTATTGCGCTACTTCTCCCTTATCAGACGCAAAACCAAAGTTAGACATACGGTCGATGTGTTCCGCTCCGATGTTAGAGGTCATAATAATGACCGTATTACGGAAGTTAATTTTACGACCCTTAGAATCGGTTAAATGGCCGGAGTCGAGAACTTGAAGCAAAATGTTAAATACTTCGGGGTGAGCCTTTTCAATCTCATCCAGGAGAATAACCGAGTAGGGACGATGTCGTACCCGTTCGGCAAAGTTACTACCTTCGTCATGACCAACATATCCCGGTGGTGACCCAATAATTTTTGACACTGAATGCTTCTCCATAAACTCAGACATGTCGATACGCAAGAGTGCTTCCGGGTCATTAAACATAAATTCTGCTACCGCTCGTGAGAGCTCGGTCTTACCCACACCAGTAGGCCCCAAAAACAGAAACGAACCGATTGGACGATTAGGATCAGCAATCCCCGCTCGTGATCGCTTAATGGCACTCGCAACGAGCGTAATTGCGTTTTCCTGACCAATGACTTTAGATTTTAGAATCTCTTCCATGCGGGCTAGTTTTGCAGCTTCCGCTTCAAGCATGCGTGATACAGGAATACCAGTCCAGCGTGAGACCACAGTAGCAATTTCTTCTTCGGTTACCTCTTCTTTTAAAAGACGTCGACTACGTTGTAGTTTTTTTAGACGCTTCATTTTTGCATCGAGTTCCCGTTCAGTAGAGGGAATTGTGTCGTACCGAATTTCGGCAGCCCGCGTCAAATCGGCCACCGCTTCGGCACTTTCAGCTTCTTGGCGCAGTTCCTCAAGATCTTTTTTAAGCAAACTAATTGCGTGCAATGCCTCTTTCTCGTTATTCCATTTAGTTTCAAGCGCTGAAGTAGTTTCTTTTAATTCACCAATTTCATGGGCAATGTCTTTTAGACGATCTTTGATTTTCTTTTTTTGATCAGTCATCCCTTCTTCTTTTTTTAGGGCTTCACGTTCAATTTCTAAACGACGAATCTGTCTATCTGATTCCACTAATTCCTCAGGCTTATTCTCAAGCGAGATACGCAAGGCTGAAGCCGCTTCGTCGATCAAGTCAATTGCCTTATCAGGCAAGAAACGGTCAGTGATGTACCGAGCAGATAAATTAACCGCCGCCACAATCGCGTCGTCAGTAATGCGCACCCCGTGATAGAGCTCGTACTTTTCTGCAATCCCCCGCAAAATAGCTACTGCGTCCTCAATGTTAGGTTCGTTTACATACACCGGTTGGAAGCGTCGCGTTAGCGCTGGATCACGTTCAATATGCTTTTGATATTCTTTAAGTGTCGTAGCTCCAATGACGCGCATCTCTCCTCGGGCCAAGGCAGGCTTTAACATATTAGACGCATCCATTGAACCTTCCGCTGACCCTGCGCCTACAATTGTATGGAGTTCGTCAATAAATAAAATTATTTGTCCTTGTGCTCCTTCAATTTCTTTCATCACTGCTTTAAGACGCTCTTCAAATTCCCCCCGGAATTTTGTACCAGCAACTAACAACCCTAAGTCAAGCGAGAGAATTTCTTTACCCTTGATAGATTCAGGGACTTGACCTTGCGCAATTTGCTGGGCGAGACCTTCAGCAATGGCTGTCTTACCAACCCCCGCTTCACCAATCAAAACTGGGTTATTTTTAGTACGCCGAGAGAGAATTTGAATTACTCGTTGCACTTCACTGTCACGTCCAATTACGGGATCAAGTTTATTGTCCTGAGCGAGCTTGGTGAGATTGCGCGTATATTTGCTTAGAGCACGGAATTTCTTTGGACGTTCGGCGTCACTCACATGATGTTCACGAATATCTTTGATGACATTCATCACCTTGTTTTTATCAAGACCAATCCGTTGCATGATTTCAAGCGCCGGACCTGGGTGTTCGAGGGTCGCTAAAAAGAGGTGCTCCACTCCAACGTATGAATCTCCCAGTTGCTCAGCTAAAATGCCAGAATATTCTAAACCTTTAGCCAATTCAGGGGTGAGATACAGTTGATATGACTGCGAAATATTTGAAGCCGTCTCAGATCCTTCAAGTGCTTCAAGGAGAAGGTCGGTAAAAACAATTATATCAATATCCATTTTATCGAGAACCGAAATCACCATACTCTCGTCCTGCATTGATAAAGCAGTTAATAGATGGACTGGGCTGACATGATTTTGACCTCGCTCAATGGCGAGTTCGTGAGCTTTTCGGATGGCCTCCTTTGCTTTGGTCGTAAAGTTGTGGAAATTAGGCATAAGGCTTGGAAAAATTAAAACGGACAAAAAAACAGAGTGTCAGACAGGTAGGGAATTTTCAGGAGTAACTTCAGTATACCATTAGTTGACACACCAGTTATTCACATAATATTACCACAAAATATGACTAGTGTCAAAACATAGAAGACCGACACCTAGGGTGTCGGTCAGCGTCATTTTTCAGTATCACTCAACAATATTGTGGTGAAAACTTTTTTCGACATCGAACTGTAATACAAACTTGGCCAGTCTTGTATCAGCGTTGGCTGCATCGAGAGCAGCTGCGCCCGCTGTCACATGCAGGTTGCGTGCTTGTACTGCAGCTTCAATACACAATATAAACTCACTTCTTTCGTTTTTTAAGAAATTGACCTCATCGGCAAGCTGGTCCGACATTTCCAGATGTCGAGCATGTTCATCATGGAGTTCCTGCAGCTCTCGGCACGAACGCTCGTATTTTGCTCCATACTCGTCTTTAGCCTGAGTTTCTTGTTCCGCTTTTGCGGCACACAACAGCGCCAGGTTGCTAACATGCTCTCGGGGCTTCTTTTTTAAATATTTCCGTCGTTCACCTTCAGACAGTCTGATGAATTCGGACAGTGCATTAAGATCTGCATCTCTCATGATCACACCTCTCTTTTTTTTGGGGGATACTTAAAGTTCAGTCTACTAAGAGCAAATCATTTTACCGCCTATCTGTCAATCAGAGTCCACTTTACCCTACTAACGGGTACTTACGCACAAATTCAGCCAACACATTTAGCGCGCAGTCGACTTCAGAAGTAGTCGACTCAAGACCCAAACTAAAACGTAGTGTAGTACTGGCACGGTCACTATCTCCTGTCACGGTCTGGACCACAATGCTCGCTCCGCCGCCCGCGCTACTGCAGGCACTTTTGGTTGAAATGGCAATACCGGCCACATCAAGCGTCACCACTGCGAATTCACTGTCGATACCCGGAATGGAAATATTAATATTGTTCGCGACCCGCGCTGCACCTACTGCACCATTAATAACAGCTGTCGGGAATTTAGCTGACAATTCCTGGTAGAAGTATTTTTGTACCTCGCTCACTTTTTCCGAATTGTCTCGCCAGGAATCTTGAGCGAGCAGAAGTGCGTTAGCAAAACCAACAATACTGGCTACGTTCTCAGTTCCGGGCCTTAGTCCACGTTCTTGACCGCCGCCATAACTAATATTGGTTATGGCTACACGTTTCAGATGAATAAGTGCGCCCACTCCTTTTGGACCGCCAAATTTCCCCGAGTCAAGTGACATAAGGTCGCAACCGAGACGAGGTAAATCACAAGGCAACCACAAGGGAGCCTGTGCCGCGTCCACGTGTACGTATATGTGGCAGTCATGATGTTTTGAAAACTTCGCCAGCACCCGACTGATTGCACCAATATCTTGAATCACTCCAATCTCACTATTAACGTACGCTACTGAGACAAGCAACGTTTTGACAGTCAGCATATTTACTAGTTCCGATAAAATAATTTCTCCGCCGCCGTCAACCGGTACGTATTGCACAACCACACCCAACCCGCTCAAATACTCAAACGTCTTACTCGTCGCTGGATGTTCGATGTGTGTGGTGATAATTTCTATCTGGCCGTACGGCACACCGTTCTGATGTTTGGCTTTGACTACTCCAATTATTCCTAGATTGTTACTCTCGGTGCCACCACTAGTAAATGTCACGCACTCTGCTTGGACAGACAGCGTTCGTGCAACCGTAGTCCGTGATTGTTCAATCGCTACTTGAGCGGCTTGCCCCTCCAGATGAATCGAGCCGGGGTTTCCAAATGATGAAGTGAGGTACGGCAGCATTACTTCCAAAACTTCAGCCCGGAGTGAAGTGGTTGAGGCATGATCTAAATATATACGAGGAGGTCTTGCCTCCTCGTTTGGTTTTTTGAAAAAGAGTGTAAACATTTTTAAATCATGACACAGGGTGATATTTCTGTAAATATCTGCTATACTCCCCATACTTATTAAGGTCGCATATTGCTCTCCGACCACATTATTAATAGCAACCACAATTTCACATGGCAAAAAATATCAAAGCTGCAGCACCAAAAATCACTAAACGACCGCCGATTGTGGTAGTGATGGGTCATATCGACCACGGAAAATCAACGCTTTTGGACTATATCCGTAAAAGTAACGTCGTAACGGGCGAAGCCGGGGGTATCACCCAACACCTCTCTGCCTACGTGGTAGAACACAAAACCAAAGATGGAGCCCATGAACATATCACGTTTCTTGATACTCCAGGACACGCTGCGTTCCAAAAAATGCGTTTACGAGGTGCGGACGTGGCAGATATAGCTATTTTGGTTGTTTCAGCTGAAGACGGAGTAAAACCTCAGACACTTGAAGCTCTTGAATCAATTAAAGCGGCGGGAATTCCAATGATTGTTGCCATAAATAAAATTGATAAACCAGGATCTGATATTCCGCGCACCCAAGCAAGTTTGATTGAACATGAAATTTATATTGAAGGAATGGGTGGAGACATTCCTTGGGCTCCAATCTCAGCTAAGGCCGGCACCGGTATTAATGATTTACTGGACCTCATTATTCTCGCCGCCGACGTGGCTGAACTTACGGGTGATACAAGCGCCACTGCCACTGGTACAATTATTGATGGTAAAATGGATGCTAAACGGGGCAACACCGCGACCCTCATCATAAAAAACGGAACCTTAAAGTCAGGACAGTTTGTAGTATCAGGCCACTCGTTTGCGCCGGTGCGCATTATGGAAGACTCGTACGGAAAAACATTGAAGGAAGCTACCCTTTCAATGCCTGTTGGTATTGTCGGTTTTACTACCATTCCAAAAGCCGGTAGCGAATTTTATACCGTAAATAGTAAAAAAGAAGCGGAGCTGGCACTGGTTAATACTGAAGCTGTGGAAATAATTACCCACAAGAAAACTAATCTCCCCACTATTCCAATTTTGATTAAAGCCGACATGTTGGGCACTATTGATGCTATTGAACATGAACTTAATAACTTTGTGTCTGATCGTATTAGTGTACGTATTATTGATACCGGCGTTGGCGCCATCTCTGAAAGTGATGTCCGTAATGTAAGCGCGACGCCTGATGCTATTATCGTAGGCTTTAACGTTGCGGTAGAACGGGCAGCGGCTGATTTAGCTACTATTCGAGGCGTTGAGATTGATACTTTCTCCATTATTTACGAACTATCAGATTGGCTTAACAATGCTCTTAAAAACCGTACCCCGAAAAAAGAAGAACGGGTGGTATTAGGTCATTGTAAAATTATCAAACACTTTAGTACTCAGAAAAACACCCACGTGTTAGGCGGTCGAGTGGAAGACGGCATGATGAAATTAGGTGCCCAAGTTCAAGTATTACGACGCGACATCGATATGGGGCGCGGCACCGTTAAAAACCTTCAACAGCAAAAATCAGACGTTAAACAAGTTGATGAAGGAGAATTTGGTATGCAAATTGATTCACGAATCGAAATTGCTCCGGGGGATGTATTAGAATGCTTTGAAATGGTTATTTCATAAATTTACATAAAATGAGTCCGAGTGTTGTTGTTCGGCGCAAAAATATGTTCAATGTACAGTTGTACACCTCACATATTTTTGCACCGAACGCCTAGCCTACCTCTCATTTTCTACAAATTTATCCAACTTACAATTATCTCAATAATTAATATATGATTAGCAATTTACCGTACGACCGCCATGATCGCGCTGCTTCTTTAATTAAGGAAGTAGTAGCGAAGTTCATTCAACATGAAGCCAATACCAACCCGATGATTACGGTGACGCATGTAACCGTGTCTCCCGACTATCGCAAAGTAACCGTATACGTCACCACCATCCCGGATGGACGTGAGGCTGATGCTCTCATTTTCTTAAAACGTATAGCGAGCGAAATGCGTGGCTACGTCAAGAAACGAACCAACCTAAAGATTATCCCCCACCTAGAATTTGCCTACGACTACGGCGAAAAACACCGCCAACACATCGACGAGATAGCAAGAGACATCGACGAATCCAGTCACAAAACGAGTGAGGAAGTAGTGGATGAATTACTAAGTTCGGGCTCAGAAATTAAAGAAAACAAAGAAGAGTAGAAACAAAATCACCTCCCAATGGGAGGTGATTTTGTTTTAAACTTGAGACCGAGGCGGGATTCGAATATTACAGTTTCAGTACCCGTTGTCGCTATATCGTTTCGCTTTCAGCTCACAATCTAGCTGGCAACAGCTTCGAATCCCGCCATCAAAATAAAAACACCCTAGACGGGTGTTTTCATTTTGAGACCGAGGCGGGATTCGAACCCGCGAATGGCGGTTTTGCAAACCGCAGCGTTAGCCCCTTCGCCACCCGGTCTGGTGTCAGGCACTATACCATTATTTTTATCAAAAAAGAAATTGTATTCCACCTACAAAACGTGCTAACATACCGCAATCACGAATGATTTATTTCAACCGTGTCGTGCCAGGGTGGTGAAATCGG
>JAYSSH010000030.1:0-4496 GCA_043720635.1 Candidatus Kaiserbacteria bacterium | reverse complement strand
ATAAAATACTATAACCAGCATCTGTGCCCTTGTCGTCAAATTCTTTATTTCGATCAGCAATAATTGGCATATATACTTCACGATTTAAAAAACCAAATTTATACGTTACGGTGAGTAGGGCAGTGTCATTACCAACAGCCACAGCAGACTGGGCAGTGGTAAGATACGCCTGCGACAGATTGGGCGCAAGGAACGTTAGTAATAAAAGACCAGCAAAAGCGATATGTGTTTTCATAGCTCTATGGTACTACACCTGGCTCAATGCGTAAATCTGAAATATTATAATGGTATAGTACGTAATACTATATGCTGGCACCAGAGATACTATCCGAATTATCTGACGAAGAAATCGTCGTCAGAACTCTGCATGACCGCAGCTACTTTGAGGTGATTGTTGAACGCTTCGAAGCTAAACTAACCCGGTATCTTAGACGTCTCGGGGTGCACGTGCATGAAGATAGGCAAGATCTTTTACAAGAAATATTTATTAAGGTGTATAAAAATCTTAATGGTTTTGATAGAAACTTATCATTTTCATCATGGATATACCGCATTTCCCACAACGAAGTTATTTCGTGGTATCGAAAAAAGAGTGTTCGCCCAGAGGGTCATATGATGGGGGAGATTGATGAGTTGTTTTTATTTATCCCTGATACTAATCCAAATGCCGAACAACTTGTTGACTCAGTTATCGATGCAAAGCTACTTCATACCGCCCTTAATCAACTAGAACCTAAATACCGGAATCCGATTATTCTGCGATTTTTTGAATATAAAGAATATGATGAAATTTCAGATATTTTAAAAATACCCATCGGTACCGTAGGGACCCTTATCTCGCGTGGTAAGAAAAAACTGCAAACACTCATCACTCAATCGGATCAAACAGACGCACCACCATCATGACAACACCATTAATTCCTACACAAACTCCACACGTTACACCCAGCACCGCTGTGCGGGTGCTGGAACGTATCGAACAAGAAGCTATCACCCCCACGCCTCGCTGGCAGTTCTTTGTCGGGGAAGGCGTTTTATGGCTCATATGGCTTGGGACCGTGATATTTGGCTCGGCAGCTCTTTCAGTAACCGCCTACGTAGCGATGAGTGCCACCTACGCTTTGTATGAGGCCACTCATGAGAATTTTGTAACCTTCCTGATTCAAAGTATGCCGTATCTATGGTTGATACTGTTTTCACTCATGGCGTACCACACCGTATTTGAAGTGAAAAAAACCAAACGAGGGTATCGGTACGGCACGTTTGTGATTTTAGGGAGTAGTTTGATTTGTACGGTCATTGGATCGGTGTTATTCCACGCAATGGGGCTTGGGTATGCGGTTGACCGTACATTAGGTCAGCAAATTTCTATGTATATGTCGATGGAGAAAATGGAGCGAAAAATGTGGCAAATGCCAAAAGAAGGTAGGCTGGTGGGACAAATTCATACTCCAGAATCGGGTATGGACATTGCGGTTGTTAATTTTAAAGATAATGCTGGTGCCCTATGGCGCATATCTGATGCAGAAATGACTGAAAGGGAACAAATACTTTTACGTTCAGGAGCTACGGTACGATTACTCGGTACAACCACCAGCGACTTCTCCTTCCATGTGTGCGGAGTATTCCCCTGGATTCAAGGAAAAGCGATGGCTAGACGTGAATTAATGCGTGAACGGGAGGAATTTGATGTCATGATGCAGGCACACAGTCGCATGTTGGAGGGTAATACTCCGCCTAGTGTCCCCGCAGACAGTCTTTGCTCTCACTTGGAGATGATGCAACGATTACAAGGTCGCTAATTATTCGACAGAAAAATAGTCTGTCGTCTATATTAGAATAGTAAATTATAGTTCCCACAATATTACAAATATATGGCTCATAATATGACTATTTTAATCCTACTACCGAGATAAATACGTTAAATTACATTGACATAAAGGTATAATTATGCTATTGTAATAAAACCAGCAAAATCGTGATAGGATAGTGCGGTTACAAGGTATCAGCTTGTATTTATAACTTAAGACAATTGGCTTATTATATCCACTCTTATCCTCGCTGCGCTCTCTGTATCGACTGCCTATGCTGTCCCACAAAGTGCCGCGTACGGACAAATTGTGACGGATTCAAGTCAAGTAGCAACGGCTGAAACGAAAGCAAAACCAGTACTGGTAAATACTGAAGCGATTGTTCGAAACTACTTTAAAGATATTCCCGTCATGATTCAGGTGGCTCGATGTGAATCACAATTTCGTCATACATTAGCTGACGGATCGATTCTACGAGGAGTAGTAGACGGCGCAGATACCGGTGTAATGCAAATTAACAAACGGTACCACCTAGCCACTGCTACTGCTCTCGGGCTAGACCTACACAATATTTATGACAACATGGCCTATGCCCGACATCTCTATGAGAGACAAGGGGTACAGCCGTGGAGTGCGTCGGCTCCTTGTTGGAGTCAAACATTAGCGCTCAACTCATAATAATTTCTCCAACACAAAAAGAACCCCATACGGGGTTCTTTTTGTGTTTCACTGCGATCTAAGTCACTATCATATATGATAGTGACTTAATTAGTTGCCAAACAAAGCCTTTTAGAAATATTTGATATAATGAGAAATATGGCAAAAACACCGAACTATTGGATTATGAAAAGTGAGCCGGATGAGTTTAGTATTGATGATCTCAAAAAAATTGATGTTTCTATTTGGGACGGGATTCGTAATTATCAGGTGCGCAATATGATACGAGATGTCATGCAAGTGGGGGATAGGGCTTTTTTCTATCATTCAAGTAGTAAAGAAATTGGGATAGTGGGGGAGATGGAAGTAGTAAAAAATGCCTACCCAGACCCCACCCAGTTTTCTCCCAAAAGTAAGTATTTTGACAAAGGCTCAAAGAAAGATAATCCGCGGTGGTTGTCTGTTGATGTTCAGTTTATTGAAAAGTTCCCGCGTTTACTTACGCTCGCAGAAATAAAATTAAATCCCATATTTGAAACCCTACCTTTGGTAAAGAAAGGGAATAGGCTCTCCATTATGCCAATTACTAAAGATCACTATGCACAGATTAAAAAGGTAATAAAATAATATGGCAAAAGCCAAACAAGCAAGTGAAGTAATAAAGTTTACTGATATTCCTAATATAGGCCCTGTTATTGAACGTGATTTTATATTCCTAAAATTAAAATCGCCAAAAGACTTACAAAATAAAGATGCCTTTACTTTATACACGAAGCTCAGTAAGGGAAGTGGAGTGCGCCACGACCCGTGTGTACTCGATACCTTCATCGCTGCCATAGACTTTATGAACGGCGCCCCCGCAAGACCGTGGTATTACTACACTAAAGAACGAAAGAAGAAATATCCTAGTATATAGTATTTCTAAGCCTATAATTGACAAATTACTCCTAATGACTATATTGTAAAGGTGAACTTGATCTTTTAAGGAGGTAAAAATGAATAACCGTAAACTTTCAAGAATTCTGGTTACAAATACTTTGTATTTAACTTTAATTGGCTTTGTATTCTGGACATTCATATGGTTTTTTCATGTTATTTTTATGTGGATAGGCCCGTTTTCGTTTCTTTCATGGTGGGCAGTAATTCCGATAGGACTAGGCTTTCTCTATGGATTCTTTGTGTCAATTCGAAACTATTTTGTAATCTAAAATTTGTTTGAAAAAATAAACCGCGCAACTTTGTTTTGCGCGGTTATTTATTATAAATAAAAAATCTCATTTCTTAAGTGGATGAAAATCTCGGTGGGTGGTTTCGGCATAGCGGTCACTCGCATGAACGTAACGTGAAGTTGTTTCGAGTGACTCGTGACCGAGGAGAACCTGGATAGCGGCGGGGTTGGCGCCTTGTTCAGCTAAGTAGGTGGCAAAACCATGGCGCAGTGAGTGGGCACTGGTGGGGATGCTGATACCGAGTAGTTCACGGTAGCGTTTGATTTTCATTTGTAAATAATTTGCTGAGATATGTTTTTTAATATCTTTGGCATTACGGCCCCGTCTAGCCACAAACATGAAAGGACAACTTTCATCACGCATTTTGAGATAAGCACGAATAAAGCTTTCCGCACGTGGAGTCAGATAGATGAATCGTTGTTTACGACCCTTACCTAAGATGTATATTTTACCGGTATGATCGAGCTGACTGATTTTGAGACTAATCAATTCCGAGATACGCATTCCGCTCGCGAACAAAGTTTCGAGTAACGCTCGGTTACATGCCGCAACAAACTCGTCCTTCTCCAAGGTAGTGGGGGACTCAATAAATTTAATTAGTTCATTAAGTTCCAGTACCTGACCATTTGGCTTTTGCATCCGGAGCAGTTTGATAGCGTTTGGCGCTACTGGTGTCGGTTCATCCATGTCCATCAAAAAGCCAAGGTAACGACGCAGGGAAGTAAGGTGACGATTAATTAAACCACTTTTTAATTTTACTTCCGAGTCAGCACCACCTGAGGTCTTGCGAGTGGGGGAG
>JAYSSH010000029.1:0-4498 GCA_043720635.1 Candidatus Kaiserbacteria bacterium | reverse complement strand
CCATATTTTTTACCACTATGTCCTCGGTGTTGGTGGCACTTTTAATACCGTATCTATTTGAGCGTATGGGGTATGATCCGGCGGTCGCGAGTAGTCCGATGGCAACCATTGTGCGTAACATTTTAAGTTTAGCAATTTACTTTTTGATTGTGGTGGCGTTGTTGTAAGGTAGTTAAAAAGTTAAATAGTTCCAAAGTTACATGGTAGAAAGTACTGAGGTGTGGTACCGTACAGGTTCTTGAATATGGAAAAAAAAGTTGAAATAAGTATGCAGAGTGATGGTTATCAAGGGTCGCTTCCGCGTTCTCCGTTACTATTTTTATCTGCAATTTCGAAACCACACAAATGGTGGGCTATTAGTTCGATTGCTTCTACGGTTGTTGCTCAAATCCTAGGAATTGTGGCGGTGTATGCTATATCACAATTAATCGATGGTTTTACAGCTGCTGATACTAAGGATGAAAAATTAAATGCCTTGTGGTACGGCGGAGCTTTTTTCTTAATTCTAACCGCGCTTGAACGATTATTGTGGCGGGTCAGTGGTTTTACCGGAATTATTTGGTTAGTAGAAATGCATGCCACGGGTTTTAGGCAAATGTATCAATACTTAGCAGATCATAGTAATACGTACTTTGTTAACAGATTTGCGGGTTCATTGTCCAATAAAGTATCTAACGCCGTTGATGGTGGTACTCGGTTACTTGAACGTTTGTTATGGGGTGCAGGGCCGGAAATTATTTCATTAATTGCAACATTGTATTTCTTTTGGCTCGTTCACTACAGTGTGTTTTTGGTGATGTTATCTGTAGTGAGTAGTGTATTAATTATTAATATATACATAGTTCGAAAACGGAGGCCGTTAGTGATTGCGTTCTCAAAAGCTTCCTCAAAGTTACGTGGTGAAGGTGTGGATATGATAACTAATATTAACGCGGTACGGCAGTATTCAGCAAAAAATGATGAATTGAATCGCCTTGATATTGCAATTACTGATCAAGCTTTCAAGGATAAAAAACAATGGTTAATGGGTGAATGGCTCAGTGTATTTAATACCGTTGTAGCTTTATTGCTCACAGCAGGAATTTTAATGATGGTATATGTATTGTTACAAAACGATTTAGCAACTGCCGGTAATTTAGTTTTAGTACTTATGTTATTAGGTAGAGTAAGTTTTATTTTTGCTACTCTCGGCAATATGCTTAATGGATTTATTCGGATGTATGGCGAAACAGAAGAAGGGCTGAAAGAAATCCTTGTGCCTTACGAAATTACTGATTCCCTTACTGCCTCTATACTCCAAGTAAATGATGGTGGTTCAATTCTGTGGGATAATGTTGATTTTAATTTTGATAGTAACCCGCAGGCGGTTTTTTCTCAATTCAATTTGCATATTAAGCCTGGGCAACGAGTAGGGCTAGTAGGGGCGTCGGGGGCGGGGAAGTCAACGTTCGTTTCGCTCTTGTTGCGACAACATGATGTCATTTCTGGATCAATAATGATTGACGGGCAAAATATTGCCACTGTTACTCAGGATTCACTACGGAGTGCTATTGCAGTAGTGCCTCAAGAGCCCGCCCTTTTTCATCGTACAATAAGAGAAAATATTACGTACGGAAAACCTGATGCTACTCATGAAGAAATAGTTTCTGTAGCAAAAAAAGCGCAAGCACACGATTTTATTATGAGTTTACCCGAGGGATATGAGACACTCGTGGGAGAGCGAGGGGTGAAGCTCTCTGGTGGGCAAAAGCAACGGGTAGCAATAGCGCGCGCGATGCTTAAAGATGCGCCTATTCTCATCCTTGATGAGGCAACTTCTGCATTAGATAGTGAAAGTGAAGTAGAAATTCAAAAAGCCCTCCATATACTTATGAGTGGTAAAACGGTGATTGCAGTGGCGCACCGACTGTCGACATTGCGTGAAATGGACCGGATTATTGTTTTAGAGCAAGGAAAAATTATTGAAGATGGTACACATGAATCGCTAAAAGATGTAGGGGGAACCTATGCGAAGTTGTGGAGCCATCAAGCTGGTGGGTTTATAAAGGAGTAATTAACGTGGAAATCAGAGTGTATACATATATATGTATACAAGGTCATAATTTGACCCAATCACCACGGTACAATAAAGCTAATGAGCGCTTTTACGTATGCGTGGGTTTGTAAAGTAACACTATTTTTTGTGGTGGTTTTAGGAGTGATATTCACAGCACCACATTTTATGTCCGCGCGGTATATTAATGAATATAAAGATACCTTATCTAATTCGGCTCCAATGCAAAAAAGTAATCACACGTTATCATTTATATTAAATACTACTGTTAATCCTGGGGCATATATTGAAATGATTCCACCAGCGGGATTTGAGACGTTAAATAATGTTAGATTTATACCAACAAAAAATGTTGAATTATTGGTTGATGGTGTAGCTCGAACAGTTGGAACGGTACAATCGGGTACAGATGATTTTGTGCAAATATTTCCTGGTACCCCAGGAAGGATTCGGTATACTCTCAATACGGGAACTGGCATTACTTCAGGTTCTCGACTCACGCTAAAAGTGGGGAACCAAACTTCAAAAGCAACACCGTTTATTTATACCTTTACCGAAGGAGTAGGAACAACAACAAGTCCGGGAGATATTAAGCCTATAGTAAATGGAGCGAGTGAAGGAACCTATACCGTAGATGTTAAAGTGTATGACGGCGGAGAAGTAGCTAACGCAGGATTTTTAATTGCTTTAGTTAATACCGTAGGAGTTGGTCCAGTTGATACTACGGAAGAAATTCCTCCGTTTCGATTTAATGGAGCTCCCTCTGGTTTTATTGGCGGAACAACCCAATTTGTGGAACTTTCACTTGAAACAGACGAAATAGCTACCTGTAAATTTTCTGTATCTCCGGGGGTCAGCTACGCCGCAATGACGAGTAACTTTACTAACACGGGAACTTTATTTCATGTAAAAGTAGCAACTATCACTCCAGATACCAATTATAAATACTATGTTCGATGCCAAGATGATGAATTAAACTTCAACACAGATGACTATCTGATTGAATTTAAAGTCTTAGCCATTCCCACAGGAACTCCTGGTACCACGGGCTCAACCACGGATTCTGGTTTAGGTTCTGGTACGGGAACTGGTGGTACCGGTTCTGGTTCAGGGGGAGGAGATACTTCGAGTGGTTCCAACGGTTCAGGCGGTACTCCAGGCAATACGTCAGGATCAGGCGGATCAGGTGGAGGGGGAGGTGGTGGTTCAGGGGGAGGTAGTGGTAATAGTGGTGGCGGTGGATTTGAAAGTACCGATGGGGCTTACCGCAGTGGAGACGGAGAGGTTACCATAACCGGATATACTTCCCCTCGTAGTACAGTCACTTTTTTAGTAGATGGAAAAATTGCCAAAACGGCCACTGCTGGAAGTGATGGTTCATACACCGTGTTACTTGATCTGATCGCACGTGGTGCCTATACCTTTGGCGTCTATTCAACTGATGCAGCAAAAATTAAATCGTCAACCTTCAGTACTTCGTTTACCGTAGTAGGTGCTCGGGCTTCTTCACTATCCAATATTATGATCCCGCCATCAATATTGGTGACACCTGATCCTGTAACCCCTGGTACAGCAGTTGTAATTTCTGGTTATACCATCCCAAACTCAACCGTCACTATCGAAAACGAAAAAGAAGGCAGTGCGGCGTCACGAAAAGTTTTTACTGGTACGGCTAACGCTAATGGTGCTTGGAGTATTTCTGTAGATAGTACTGGCTTTACTAACGGTACTTATAAAGTAAGAGCCAAGGCAGCACAAACAACGGGACTGCAAACTAACTTTTCTAACTACACCATCTATGGAGTGGGGCAAGCTGCTAATCGTCCACTTAATACGGACTTAAATCGAGATGGAAAAGTAAACCTAGTAGACTTTTCTATCTTGCTCTTCTGGTGGGGTACCGCCGGCGGAGATTCCGATCCGCCAGCTGATATCAATGGAGATACAAAGGTTAATCTAACTGACTTCTCCATACTCCTATTCAACTGGACCGGATAAAACTTCCATAAATGGCACATTGCGTTGTGGAATGAAGAACAGAGTGAAAAATGCCAGTGGCATTTTGCAAGAGGTTACCAGCACTTTTGAAAAAAGAGCGATAACCTAAACAGCTTCTGTAAGAAGTAACGACAATTCTAAATTTCTGTTGCTGGAAAATAAGGAGCTTGCGATTATATTTTCTGTATGCAGAGCCGAGATTTTTCCTCCTAAGGAAAATCGCTGGACCGCTGCGGTAATTGTCCTTGCCAACTCATTGGCTACTTTGTTTCGTGTACCACTCACAAACTAGCTCAATCAGTCTTGCGAAGTGACTGGGGTCACTTCTCACTAGCACTGCACTCATTTCTGAAACTTCTTGTATTCTCTGCAAAATTAAAAAAGCGACACCCGCAAGGGTGTCGCTTTTTTGTGATAGATTGGGTTAGGCGGTGGCTAGGACTACGT
>JAYSSH010000028.1:0-12398 GCA_043720635.1 Candidatus Kaiserbacteria bacterium | reverse complement strand
GAGCTGTAGTCCGATTGGCAGTACGGCAACAAGCGCTAGGAAGGTCGCACCTACCAGTGTTAATCGTGTAATCAAGTTACCAAGATACTCAGCAGTGTGTGCTCCGGGACGAATTCCTGGTACAAATGCACCGTTTCGCTGGAGGTTGGCTGCTACCGCATCAGGGTCAAACGTTACCGCAGTGTAGAAGAAGGTAAACATGAATACGAGCACAAAGTAGGTAATACCGTAGGCGACGTAGTTATTTACAAACCCGTTCACCGCATCCATTGCTCCGGGGACCCATGGTAAATCAAACGCTGAGAGGATATTTAACACCATTTGCGGGAACAAAAGAATTGAAAGGGCAAAGATGATTGGAATAACTCCCGCTTGGTTAAGACGCATTGGCAAAAATGATGAACTTCCACCGTAGGTAGATCCGCCACGACTTTGTTTGGCGTAGGTAATCGGCACCGGACGTTCGGCTTCGGTCATGACTACTACCGCGTAGATAATAGCTAAAGCCAAGAATAAGAATCCGATGTAAAGTGGTAACTGATCCATACTAAACGTAAAGATTAGTTGATTTACCGTAGCAGGTAAACTAGCCACGATACCGGCAAAGATGATGATGGACACCCCGTTTCCGATACCGTACTCGGTTACCAGTTCCCCGACCCACATCAAGAGGATTGATCCGGCTACTACCAGCACCACGTTTACCGCGAAGTCAAAAGAAGACAAACCGGTAATCACGCCCTGACTTTGGAGAAGCGTCAGAAACCCAAAGCCCTGCAATACTGCCAACGGCAATGAAAGCATACGGCTGTATTGAGTAAATTTGGCTCGTCCGGCTTCTCCTTCGTTGGTGTACAGGTCCTTCATGGCTGGTGACATCACGGTCATCAACTGCATGATAATAGAAGCGGTAATAAACGGTCCCACTCCCAACATCACAATCGAAAGGTTAGCCAAGCCTCCTCCGGAGAAAATGTTAAGCAAACCTAAGAATTGATTGTCTGAGAAAAAATTTGCCAAGACAGCCTGATCAACGCCCGGAATTGGGACAGCAGCCAGTAATCGGAAGATAACCAACGCACCAAGTACAAACAGCACACGATTACGGATAGCCGGTTCAGTGAAGATAAGTTTGATTTTTCGGAAAAAAGTTTGCATATGGTTCTAGTATACGCTAGTTAATAACCTTTCCACCAGCTTTTTCTACCTTGGCTTTGGCTGATTCTGAAACTGCACAGCCTTCGATAGTTACTTTTTTAGTGAGTTCTCCAGTACCGAGGATTTTAACCACTGGTACACGTTTGCGGAAGGTTGAGATAACTCCAGCGTTTACAAGTGATCGCGGAGAAACGGTAGCGCCAGCTTCAAAGTTAGCTTCAATCACTGAAACGTTGATTGGCATGACGGCTGTTCGTTCTTCGTTTACCGTACGGGCTCGGTTTTTACCATGTCCGCGCAGTTTTGGAATCTTTTTGATGAATTCCAAGAGTTCTGAACGGGTACTATTACCAGTTCGCGCGGTTTGCCCCTTCCCTCCTCGTCCTGAGGTTTTACCTCGCTTTCCACCAAGACCAATTCGCTTGGCTGCCTTTCGCTTAGTAGCAGGCTTTAATTCGTGTAGTTGCATACGTTATTTTTTAAGCTGCTTAAGCGCTTCGACAGCAGCACGAGCATTGTTAAGTTTGTTTTTACTGCGAGAGAAAATCTTAGCAGTAATATCTTTTACTCCAGCCAGTTCAAGTACAGTACGAACAGATGATCCGGCTACGAGTCCACGACCTTTCGCTGGCATCATCATCACTTCACTTGAGGCATATTTTACATGCACGTCATGTGGAATGTGACTGTCTTTGTTCATCGTTACCACAATCATGTTCTTCTTGGCGTTGCGGATGGCTTTTTCGATAGCGAGTTGTGTGTCTCCTGCCTTACCAATACCAACTCCAACCTTTCCGCGCTTGTCTCCAATTACCATGGCAACTGAGAAACTAAAGCGACGTCCACCACCCATCACGCGAGTTACGCGACGGATACTAATGATTTTTTGGTCAAATTCTGGCTTGGTTCGTTCTGGACGAGCGCCACGACGTGGACGACGTTCATTACGACGGTTGTCTCCTCCGGCTGCATTAGCACCACGACGGCCGCGCCCGGCAGGCGTAGCCTCAGTAGTAGCAGGTGCATCGGTCGCAGGCACGATTGGTGCTGCAGTTGTATCTGACGTAACGTCAGTTGTAGCTTCCTGGGTCATAATGATTATTTTAAAATAGTAACTTCTTTACCTATAAGCGAATTAGAAGGCGAGTCCGCCAGCGCGTGCACTATCGGCTACGGCTGCGACAATTCCTTGGTATTTGAAACCACCGCGGTCAAAGACTACAGTTGTAATACCAGCTGACTTTGCTTTTTCCGCAATAGCGTTTCCAACAAAGACTGCTCCTTCACTGGTTGTTCCCTTTGCTTGGCGTGAATCAATAGCCGCGATAGTTTTACCCGCTACATCATCAATGAGTTGTGCGTACACAAACTTATTACTTTTGTAGACAGCAAGACGAGGTCGAGCGGCTGTACCAGACACTTTGGCTCGAATTCGAGCGTGTCGTCCGGCGCGCTTTTCCACTTTATATTGTGATTTTTCCATATATGAAGTAGCCTATACAGCTTTTTTACCTTGCTTGCGAATAATAAACTCTCCACGATATCGAATACCCTTCCCTTTGTATGGTTCTGGCTTACGTACTTTACGCACGTTTGCTGCAAATTGCCCGAGAGCATCTTTGTCTGAACCAGTTAAGGTAATTGCTGATTTTTCAACCAGCGCTGTGATGCCAGTTGGCACTTCAAGTGGGACGGGGTGTGAAAACCCAACACTCAAAACGAGGTTTGGTCCTTTTACTTCAGCGCGATATCCCACTCCTTCAAGATCAAGGACGCGAGTAAACCCTTCGGTTACTCCCTTAACCATATTTCGAATGTGCGCAGCGTAGGTTCCCCAAAGCGCTTTAGCACTTTCGGTGGCTTGTGGAGCTAGTGTAACCACACCATCTTCAATGGTAACCAATACGTCTTTTTTAATTTCTCGTGACAATGTTCCTTTCGGACCTTTGACCGTCAGTAGAGTATCTTGCATGGTGATTTCAACACCATTTGGGATAGTTACTGGAATTTTTCCTAATCGACTCATATGTTTACCAGATGATGAAAAGTTGCTCTCCACCAACATTAGCTGCGCGGGCCTCATCGTTAGTGAGGATACCAGCTGGTGTTGAAAGAATAAGCTTCCCTTTACCAAATTTTACCTGATGAATATCTGCTACTTTGGTGTAGAGACGGCGACCTGGTTTACTGATACGCTTCACGCCTCGAATAGAGTGTGAACCGTGTTCGTACTTGAGGGCGACCTCTAACGTTTTTTGTGCTACTTTTCCTTTTGTAGACACACTATCGATAAATCCTGCCATAACGAGCTTGTCAGCTACTGCATGTCGGAGTTTTGAATACGGAAGAGAAACACTCTTTTTATTCACTACGCCGGCATTTTTAAGCTGAATGATGAAGTCGCCGATTACGTCGCCTACCATGATGATTTTGTTATACCTGGTATATGTCCTTCATGAGCCGCTTCACGGAAGCAAATACGACACATATCGAAGTCGCGCATGTACCCGTGCTTGCGCCCACAGCGCTCACAACGACGTACTACCCGACTCGCAAATTTTGGTACGCGTTTTGAGCGTACAATAACTGATAGTCTAGCCACTTTTTTATTGTTGTTTATGAAACAGTATCATGGAGAATCCGTGACTTGTCCCGTTAATAATCGCTAAAACGTATGGTTTTAGCAGACAAGGAAGGTAGTGGTTTTTAACAAATCCACTCCCCACCCAGCGTCGCGACCTACAATACCAGAAAGACATGAAAAAGCAAGGGATTTCTACTTGTTTTTTACAAGAAAAAGCGCATGAAGTGCCCAGTGTATATATCATTGCTATTATTGACGGTTGTTGTACAGTAGATAGAGAAGAAACTTTAGCTCTGGAGGCAGAAATGTTGCACAAGTATCTACCGCTCGTACAAAAAGCACATCACTATCTAGCCATGGCCGTCGTTATGTTGATGGTATGTGCTCCGCCAATAGTTGGCGCATTAGCTTGGGCAGAAGTAGTTGCCTGGCCCGTTCTCAACATTACAATAAGTGATGGCACTGTATTCAATGCAATTACCTACATTGGTGGCATACTGTCACTCCTGGGAATCGTGATTTTGTCACTTGTTTCAGGTAGTAAACGGGTACTTGTTCTTGAGCAAACGCACCGCAATTTCAAAATCACCATGAAAGATGTGGCAGAAGCATTTTATCTAGCTTTTACTGCAGATCGCGAAGGCATTTTCAAAATCAAGGGTGAATTCGATGCGGTGCGAGCACGTCATGAATACTTAAAATCTCTACCAAACCTTCCTTCACTTGAGCCAGATATTTTGTTGCTGGCGGCTCAAATGAGTTTTGTTTCGGAAGAACTGGCTCGAGCCTATGGGTCTGATGCCGTCGAGAGAGCACGAGATTTTCTGAATTCTCGTCGCAATGAAATCAATCGTTTTTCGGCTCTTTTGAAATCAGAAGAAGCTGAACTGCCGGTGATTCGCGATCTAGCTCTCACGCTTCGAGACCAAGACCGCATGAACCACGAAACAAGAAATCGTCTAGATGAGCAGCTCCGTGAATTGGTCGCTCCACTGGGGTATGTAAAAGATACAGCACGGACAACTGTCCTTGAGTTTCCGAGCCAAACACCCCTAAGCAATACGGCCGAATGATTCAAAACCGGGCAACCCTACCAAGTTGCCCGGTTTTTTCTTTTTTAGAAAACAAAAACAGCCTAAGAAGGCTGTTTTTTGTTTTGGAGGTTGAGGCTGTTAGTTTCTTAGACAGCGGCAGGGTCAAGTTTCTAAGTAAAATTTACACTTCGTACAAATTTTACTAAGAACTTCCTCCCCGGACTCGCGGTTTTCTTTTTTGGAAAGAAAAGAAAACTTCGCTCCGTCTTTTACCGTTGTCGAAAACAAAGCAGTTTGCTTTCTTTGCTAAAACTATTCCGTTTTAGCAATCAACGGTACTCCCAAGTTTCTAAGCAAAACAACCACTTGCGTGGTTGTTTATGCTAAGAACTTCTGAGCTGGACTCGACTGTCGCAAGCGACATGTCTCCGTCTCTTACCACTAGACGAAAGCAAAGCAGTTTGCTTTCTTTGCTAAAACTATTCAGTTTTAGCAATCAACGGTAAACCAATGTGCCTAAGGAAAGCTTCCGCTTCTTTTTTGTTTTTGGCTGTTGTTACAATCGTTATCGCGAGTGAGAATACGTCTTTGATTTCTTCGTCCGCACATTCTGGGAAGATTGTGTGTTCTTTGATACCAAGGGTGATATTTCCCATTTCGTCGATTGAGGTTGTGCGCAAACCGCGGAAGTCGCGAGTTTGTGGCAAGGCAATTGAGATTAATTTCTCAAGAAAGTGTTGCATCCGAGCACCACGCATTGTGATTTGGTACCCAATAATTTCACCTTCACGCAACTTGAATGAGGCGATTGATTGCTTGGCTGGGCGTGCTGATGGCTTTTGACCAGTAATCAACGCGAGACGGTCGCGGATAAGCGCTTCTTTTTGCTTGTCCTGTACGCGGCCAGTACCAATTGATACTACAATCTTTTCTACCTTTGGTGCTTGCATGACATTTGTATAACCAAACTCACCTTTAAGGGCTGTGAAGGAAGATTTGATTTTTGTTAGTGTTGTTTCCATATTATATAGTCTTACCACTAGCTTTTGAAATTCGTACTTTCTTGCGCTTGTCGCCTTCACCTTCAAAGGTGTAACCGACACGCACTACTTTTCCGTCTTCCATTAATGCCACGTTTGAAGCACTCATTGGCATACTCTTTTCAATAATTTGACCGACTGAACGTGAGCGCTTATTTTTTTCGTGCTTCTTAGCGATGTTTACTCCTTCTACTACTACTTGATCAGTAGTGGGGAGGGTTCGTAGTACCGCACCTGTCTTCCCTTTATCTTTTCCGGCAATCACCTTAACGGTATCTCCTTTTTTAATTTTCATATAATTATCAATGAGTACGTTCCTATACAACCTCGGGGGCTAAGGATACGATTTTCTGATAACCGGCCTCGCCGAGCTCTCGGGGAATTGGTCCAAACACACGGTTGGCTTTTGGTTCTTTCTTTACCTTATCAACCAACACCACAGCGTTATCATCAAATGAAACGTATGAGCCATCTTTACGACGGTATGGCTTTACTTGACGAACCACTACTCCGTACACTACATCCTTCTTCTTTACTCCTTTACGTGGTTCAGCTGTTTGCACAGCGAGCACCACCATTTCCCCAAGTTCTGCGTAGCGCTTTTTTGAACCACCCAGTACTTTAAACACACGACCCATCTTTCCACCAGAGTTGTCCGTAATACGGACCAATGTTTGAGGTTGAATCATATGTTATTTATTAATAGTGACTAGGGTAAAGTGTTTACGCTTTGACATTGGACGAGTCTCACGAATGTCGACAATTTGTCCTTCTTTCGCTGTGTTCCCGGCATCATGTACGAGGAACTTCTTTGAAAGACGTTGGAATTTTTTGTACTTTGGGTGTTTGACGTAGCGGTCAACGATAACCGTAATTGTGTCGGTCATTTTGGTTGAAACCACAGTCCCACGGAGCACCCGACCGTTTGCAGAAGAAGTATTCTGGGTAGTATTTACAGTATCCATACTTATTTAACCACTTTATTACGGCGGGCAGTCTGTTCAGTAAGCGCGCGGGCAATAGTTTCTTTTGCGTTCTTAATGATCGATGCCTTTTTACTAAATTTATCTTTGAAGCGTTCAGCGCGAAGCGTCTCACGAGTACTCACCACAAGCTCTGAGAGCTCGCCGTCAGTTTTCTTTTGTATATCAGGGTAATTCATATGTATTACTTTGTTACAGAGGCCTCAGCGCGAGACACTACTTTAGCTTTTAATGGCAGCTTAGCGACAGCTTTACGCAGTGCTTTGCGAGCAAGTTCTTCCGGTACGCCACTTACTTCAAAAATAATTCGGTCGGGTGACACTTCAAATACAAAGTGATCTGGGTCTCCCTTTCCTTTACCCATCGGTACTTCAGCGGCTTTTTTAGTAATTGGACGGTCTGGAAAAATTCGAATCCAAATTTTACCGGTTTTGCCAAGCGTTCGTGAAATAACACGACGGGCTGCTTCGATTTGGTTTGACTTCACGCGTGATGGAGTTGTCGCTTTAAGGCCAAATTCACCAAAGGCTACCGTGATACCACGAGTATCGGGCTTGTTGAGTTTGGCTTCACTTTTGCGCGCTGACTGCCATTTTCGGTGCGCTACTTTTTTAGGAAATAACATAATAATTATCGGTTAGAGGCAGTACGTGTATCAGAGGTAACAGCCGCTCGTGGAGCAGTATCTGCCTGACCAGCTTTACGGTCAGCAAATACTTGTCCGCGGTAGATCCACACTTTAATACCAATCGCACCGTACGGTAGGCGAGCAGTCACGCGCGCAAAGTCAATGTCAGCACGGAGAGTCTGTAGTGGAATTCGGCCTTTCTTTAGTTCTTCTCGGCGAGCCATATCAGCGCCACCAAGACGACCAGAAAGAAGAATCTTCACTCCTTCCACATCGCGGTTAGCCATTACTTTTTCGATAGTCATTTTCATTACCCGACGGAAGGTGAGACGCTTTTCAAGTCCTTCGGCAATCATTTGACCAACGATACTCGCGCTTGATTCTGGAGAACGAATTTCTTCCACATCAAGTTTGATTTCTGGCTTTGAAGTAAGTTTAGCTTTGCGGAACATCATGTCGATTTCCTTTTTGAGCTTCACTGCTCCTTCCCCACTACGACCGATAACGAGTCCCGGACGAGCAGTTTTAATAATAATACGAACAGATTTTTGATCACGTTCGATTTCGATAGTATCAACGGACATACCCTTAAGGCGAACGTTCAGAAACTTTCGGATCATTGCGTCAACACGCAAATATTCTCGAAATTGTTTTGGATCAGTAGTAAACCAGCGACTGCGCCAGTCACGGTTGATACCAATTCGCTGAACATATGGATGGACTACGTGTGTCATATTATTTATTACCTAGTTCCACAGTGATGTGACTACTTCGCTTGTTAATTTTCGACGCAGATCCTCGAGCGCGGGGCATAAAACGCTTTTGAGTCACACCCTTATCAACTGATACGTGTTTTACAATCAGTTGCGCTGGATTGGCTCCGGCTTGAATGGCGTTTGCAAGAGCACTACGGAGCACTTTTTCAAATGGTCCAGCTGCTCTCTTATCTACAAATGCTATCGCTGCTAAGGCATCATTAATTTTCTTTCCACGGACCACATCAGCCACAAGACGCACTTTGCGTGGTGATTGACGATAATTTTTTAAAATTGCTTTCATAGATTATTTTTTACTTGGTCCAGCCGTTTTAGAGGCTTTAGCGGCTGCGATTTCAGCTTCTTTTTTCTTTTGTTCTAGCTCTTTCTGCATCTTACCTCCGTGACGATGGAACTTCTTGGTTGGAGAGAATTCTCCCAAACGATGACCCACCATTTCTTCAGCTACAACTACAGCGACGTGATCTTTGCCATTGTGGACACCAAAGGTGAATCCCACCATCTCAGGAGCGATTTGACTCGCGCGTGCCCACGTTTTAATGACGCCACTCTCTCCGGGTTTTTTTCCGGCGATTTTTTTCATCAGCTTCTCGTCTACGTAGGGTCCTTTATAGAGTGATCGTGACATATTTATAATTCGGTAGTCATATGCGGGAAATTTCTTTGTCAAAACTGCGAATGCCTTCTCACCTTACAAGTAGTAAGGCTCGTACGTCATTCTTGTTTTTTCGCGAACTTTCTCCGCCTCTGACCACCTCTTGGTTCTATACTAATGTTAATAGCGTACCCGAAGATACGCTGCGTTGAGAACCTCAGCTAAAGAAAGGTAACGGCCTTACTTAACAGAGGTCCCCAAACATTTTGGTGATAACTTCCTTCGATTTTGACACTTTTGGACGCATTAGATAGATGCATCCGTTTAACCGTTTGGGGGTTAGGAACGCGAGCTATAGTACGGGAAATTGCCACCAATGTCAACAAATATTATTGGGCGTATTTAATACTTGCATAATATTTATTAAAAAGTTAATATATTAATAATAAATAATTTTTTATTATGTATACAACAAAAATAACATCCCAGGGAACAATTTCCATTCCTTCTGCTTTGCGTAAAAAATACGACCTGAAAGCTGGACAAACGGTTACCCTTACCGATAATGGGCAAATATCTATTGTTAAAAATACAGATTTTGAAACATTACGAAAGCAGAATGCTAAGTATATTAAAAATAAAAAGCCCTTTATTCACCGTGGAGGGGATGGGTTTACTGCGTACGTAACAGAAAAATATGGTCTTAAATAAAAATGGTTCGCTTGATACGAATATACTACTTCGTTTGGTTGTTGAAGATGTTCCGGAGCAAACCGTCTTGATAAAAAAACTCCTTGAGGAATCTCGCTTTCTCCATGTCGCTGATGTAGTAATTTTTGAAATGGTTTTTGTGCTCCAAAGTTTTTATGAATTTAGTCGAGAAGATATTGTTGAATCTGTCAAAGCAATTATTAGACATGACAAGATAATTTGTAACCGTCGGTTATTTGAACTAGCGGTAACTATGTTTGGCGAAAACAAAAAAATATCATTTGTGGATTCCACCTTACCTTTTTACGCTTCGCTCAATAATGCATTACCTTTATTCACTTTCGATAAAGAACTAGCAAAGTCTTCCGAGGAGGTACAGTTACTTACATGATTACTCCCTCCCATGTCATTTATAGCTGGGCTTTGGCTAAAAAAACCCAGAAAAATACCGGGAATGATGAAAAGAATGACCAAAATCCAACTAAAAAAAGGACTTTGGCCTTTGTATTGGGAGCCCTCTTTCCAGACACCCCAACTTACTTGTTTTTTATCGTGTGTGGGCTTATTTTAGGATATTCCGGGGAGGCTATGTGGGATGATATGTATTTCAACTCGGGCTGGAGCATCCCGATTACCCTCACCCACTCGTTGTGGATTTGGCCTCTCCTAATTCTCATTGGCACATATTTTAAGCTCAATTTCCTTCGCTTATTTAGTATTTCCGCCCTTTTACACGCCATAATAGATTTTTGTGTGCATACGGACGATGCGTACATGCATTTTTGGCCATTTACTGACTGGAAATTCCACAGTCCTGTTTCGTATTATCGAAGCAGTGAATATGGCAATTGGGTAAGCGCCTTTGATAGTTTACTTGTGCTAGGTCTCCTTACCTATCTGTACACAAAATACACGGGTAATTGGCGAGTACTGATTATACTAATTGGCATATTATATATGGCCCGTTTGGTAGTAGAGCCCATAATGAACACCCTCTATGGCTCGTAAACGCGGGAGTGCCCATACCACCCTCACTGATACTGCAGATCAGGTAGTGCGAGAATTGGAGCGAGCGGGCGGAATTAAAATGATAGCCCCGGGAATTATTGATGCCAAGCGTTCAGGCAAACGGTACATTACCGCCATCTATACGAGTGCCGGTTTTGAATTAATTATTTCCGGCACCGGAGTACAAAAAATTGCTATCCATTTAATACACCCGAACAACGGGCCGTCCTTAATCAAAAAATTACAAAACAACAAAAACCTACAACTATTCACTTGGAACGAGCGTCATAAAAAACCTGGTATCTAAATTTTTTTAGTTTTTATGATACTTACCATACTAAACTTAACGACAGCTTCCTCCAACATACGCGCTACACGTTTGTGTGGTCGCTGGTTTTGTAGCAGTACAAAATGAGCCAGCAACGGTAGCACCATCTGAACGTCTACAAGTGACTGTTCTTGTTTGGGTACCACTTGAAGAACATTCACTTATAGCTCTACAAGACCCCCATGTAGAAGTTTGCCAGGCATAGGTATACGTATAGCTTGATTCGCATTGAGCAAGAATAATTTTATATGAAACAAAATTACTGTGACTGCCTTGACAAGCTGATTGAGGATTAGAAAGATTAAAAGTAATATAGGTAGCAGTATCATTACCGTCACCACTCCAATTCCACATACATGACACAGCGGCTGCGGGCTCAAAACATCTACCCCCAATTGTTACAGAGTCTCCTCCACCCCCACCTCCACCACCCACTTGATCTGTAGTAAAACAATTTTCACCATTTTCATCACAATATTCTCCGGCGCGCATTCGTACCGCACCAAGATCACCTAATTTTGCTTGATATATACCGCCAATATTTACCGGAGCAGAGACATTACCATTGGGTGGATTTTGACCAGGTCCAGTCCACTGAGCATTTATAAAATTATACACAAATAGACCTCCGACAATAATTAGCAACGGCAGAATTTGGGTTAATTGTTTTTTGAGTGTCATATGATACTAGTTATGTATTTAGTATATCGTTACCTACAGACTTAGATTGTAGCTGTACACAGGGATAACAGTAATATACAGATCAAGAGTGAATCAATTTTTTGTATTTATTAAAAAGATTAGGCTCCACCTGGCGCCCCTACAAAAATTTCCATACAGACTACTGACGCTTCGATTGTTGAAGAAGCTAGATTTTTATTTTCACAATTCCAAATATTGCTTGTTGCCCCATATGATGGGTATGAAAAAACGTCTCCTTCGTCTGTTGCTAATTCATTATATACACCAATTACTCTACAACCACCTCCTGTCATTACATAATGCGAAGAAGCTCCATTTCCAGATTCAATACTGCCTTCAGAGTTACACTGCGCAGTTACTTTTTGCCCGCCTAAAATACCAGAAGCTCGGTTAGTTTGTATGAGTGTTCTCGTATAAAAGCGGTTAATATCTGGTTGGAAAATACAATTTAATCCCAAAGCGTCACAATAATAATCCGAACGAACTTCCGTGACCGCTGCAATGGTGTTTACTACCAAATCTCCCGCCTTAGTTTGTAATACAGTACCAACATTAATTGGAGCAGCAATATTATTATTGGTGGGACTGGCAGTTGGACCTACCCATTGTGCGTTTATAAAGTTATACACAAATAGTCCGCCAACGATAATGAACAGTGGGAAAATATTAAATAGTTGTTTTTTAAGCGTCATATATTATACTTATCTTTTTATTATAACTCTACTTTTTGGTTACAAGGGGTGTTATGCCCATTACACAAAAACACCCCACAAAATGGAGTGTTTTAAAGGAACACTTCTATTGTTAAATCTATTGCAACAACAACGCCGCCAACGCCGCTTGCAACACTG
>JAYSSH010000027.1:0-4604 GCA_043720635.1 Candidatus Kaiserbacteria bacterium | reverse complement strand
GTTTGGTAGGCGGCTGAAAATTTATTTTGCATGAAAGCAGATGTGGTATTTTCTTCTCCCGTAAAAGCCACAGTACTTTTTGTCACAACATCGTTGGTCAACGTAAATGTTGTAGTGACATTATGCGTAGTGCGACTGGGTGCGATGTACGATGAAGTAACGGTGTATTCGCCGTTTTTGTACACTGATGTTTCAACTGCTGTTGGAGCAGGCGTTTCTGCAATTGGTGCGGTACCAGTTGTAGCGATTGTATCGGTATTTGTGTTTGTGGCAGTTTCTGCATTTACTGGGACGGTCTCTTCTACACGGGCAACTGGAGTAGCAACTTCTACAGTGGTGGCACTTGGTTTGCTCGTAAATATAAAACCACCAAGGAGAAGGGCGATAACAACAGCACCAATAATCAAAATCAAAGGCATAGTCTATAAAATTAAAAATAACGTACGTAGTATAACTGCTTTTTTTCTGCTCACCAAATAGAGTATTCAGATTCTGATATAATCCCTTTATGAAAACTATGATTTTTAAACCGCACCAAGTTTTACAGGCGTGGATTGATAAAACATCCATGTATATGCTGGTTTTATATATGTTGGGCACGTTAGCGGTATGCTCACTTATGTTTAGTCTCGTTGGTTTAGTGAGTGTTAGTTTTGTTAGTCAAGTAACATCCTTGTTGCTCATTATTTTTGTGTCGTATGGAATAAGCTTACTTTTTTCAAACGTGTCGGGTGTAGTCGCTAATCATCATTCGTCATTGATTACCGGACTCATCATTTTCTTTTTGGTGACGCCCGCCGTTACTAGCTTTGAATATGTGGTTTTAGCGGGAACGGTAACAGTCGCGATTTTATCTAAATATGTTTTAGTGTATCGAAAACAACATCTATTTAATGCGGCCGCCCTAGGAGTTTTATTGTTAGGATTATCTGGCTTCGGTTCAGCTACTTGGTGGGTGGGAACGCCGTGGCTTTTAATTCCCATACTAATAACAGGTACCATCGTAGTGCTGAAAATCCGCAAGTGGGAGTTGGTAATCAGTTTTTTGTTGGCCGGATTCTTTATATTTATTATAGAAGGTTTGTACTACGGTGACGATGTTGTCACGACTTGGTCAACTTTTTTCCTTTCGTATCCGGCTCTGTTCCTAGGTTTTTTTATGCTTACCGAACCTTTCTCGATGCCACCGACTAAAAAGACGCAGATGTTTTACGGAGCGCTCGTTGGGCTGGTATCTAACACTTCTTTCCTCAAGCCGATTGTTTCGATGACTCCCGAGCTCGCATTACTCGCAGGGAATCTCGCAGTGTATCCGTATACTTTACGTCGCAAACTTTTTTTGCGATTGAAATCAATACAAGGAATTGCACAGCAAACGTATGAATACACGTTTGAAAAGCCAACTGATTTTAATTATAAAGCCGGACAGTATCTCGAGTGGATGTTACCGCACGCTCAGGCAGACAATCGTGGTGTCCGTCGGTATTTCACTATCGCGTCTGCTCCCGAAGAAGAGATGCTCCGCCTCGCGCTTAAGGTACCCACAGAAGCCAGTTCATTCAAAAAAGCCCTGATGGCCCTTGCGCCAGAGTCAACTATTATTGCGAGTCAGTTAGCGGGGGATTTTGTACTGCCGAATGTAACTGAGCAGAAAATTGCGCTGGTGGCTGGGGGAATTGGAATTACACCGTTTCGCAGTCACTTGGCACATCTGGCGCACACTAACGCCCACCGCGACATCGTATTGTTTTACTGTAATAACACCGCGGGTGAAATTGCCTACAAAGAATTTTTTGCTAACGTAAGTCATAAAGTGTTATCAAAAACAGTCCATGTCTTATCAAAAGAACCCGCTTCACCTGAATACGAAACTGGATATTTCTCTGCCGATATTGTTAAACGTAACACCCCTGATTATTTAGAACGCTTCTGGTACATTTCTGGTCCACCACCAATGGTGAATGCCACCGAGAAAGCTTTACGTAGTTTAGGAGTGAGAAGACGCAACATAAAAAAAGATTTCTTCCCGGGGTTAGCGTAGATACCTATTGCTCATACACGTGCAAACAAGTAGTGATCTGGTGGGTTGTGATACTATTTTAATAGTACTATGAAATTTTCACTCGAACATTGTAAATCAATTAACCAAAATCTTCTGCCTATTCCCGGGCTGCAACTTGCTCCGTACATTGAGACTCTTAAAACTGTGGGTGAAATGGGGGATTATTCGGTTCCTGAATCTTCAATTAATTTACCAACTGATGAAGATATTCGTGAAGCTGTTGAGAAACTTATTGAAGAGAAAGTAACTGATACATTGCGGTATGTATTTTTAATTGGCATTGGAGGATCCAACCTTGGGACAAAAGCCATCTATGATGCGTTACCTGTTGACGCATTCAATGGCAGAGTACTTATATGTATCGATACTGTTAATGGTCGTACATTAGATGAAGTACAAGTCATAATCTCGGAACTCGAAAGTCCAGATGAACTTTTAATAATTAGCGTCAGCAAGTCAGGTGGTACTACTGAAACCATCGCCAATACCGAAATCGTGCTGGCTTTAGCTTCAGAAAAGTGGGGCAGTGAAGTCGTAAGTCGTGTGGTGGTAATTACTGACGAAGGTTCTGCTTACCACCAAGAAGCCAGCAGTAAAAATATTTCCGTGTTAACCATGCCTATTGCTATTGGCGGACGCTTTTCGGTGTTCACGGTCGTTGGGTTGTTTCCGCTCGCAGCTCTTGGAGTATCAATTACCGATTTACTTAAAGGTGCTCAAAATATGCAAAGTTCGTGTTTACATTCCGACATCATGAGTAATCCTGCTGCTCAGTCAGCACTTGTTGCGTACCAAGCGTATCAACACGGACAAATAGTGCACGATACGTTTGTATTTAATCCGGAACTTGAGTCACTTGGAAAATGGTATCGTCAATTGTTAGGTGAAAGTATTGGTAAATCAGTTGCAGGAGAAGGTGACACGGGACGAGTGGGAATTGTACCGACGGTATCGGTTGGTTCAACCGATCTTCATTCCGTAGGACAGTTGTATCTTGGTGGTCCCGCTCGAACCCTGACAACGTTTGTAGTGAGTAACACTGACGACAATACCTTTACGACACCAAAAGAAAGACTTTTTGAAACATTAGCACCGATGGCAACAGGGAAGTCGACCAAGCAAATTATGAACGCAATACTAAACGGGACTAAAACTGCGTACAATAATCAGTCACTACCATTTATGGAAATCACCCTTGATGGCGTCACGCCACACGAATTAGGTGCCTTTATGCAATTTAAAATGATTGAAATGATGTATTTGGGTCGTTTGTTTGGTGTTGATACGTTTAATCAACCGGCGGTGGAGTTGTATAAAGTTGAGACAAAGAAGTTATTGGAGAAATATTAAAAATGAAAAACCCCGGCAAACCGCTAGGGTTTTCCGGAGCTTAATTCCAGCTCATTACTTTGTGGGCGATCGAAGTTTCGCAATGAGTGGTAAGTATTTCCCAGGCTCATGCTTGACGAAAATCCAATCATCGTACATATCCTGGTAGTGCCCGAGCCGCTCACCATCGCTTGAGAAGACCTCAGTGTACCCGAATCCGTAAGGATTCCTCAACCATCGTGCCGGACCGTAAACGTTCTCAACTTCACAAGGTAATGTCGCGTACGTCCACTTACGATCCATCCATTCCCAGAACTTGATGATTCGAGGAAGGTCCAACGGTGATGGCATTGTTGTCGCCGCCCACATGAAGCTCATGTAACCGATGCAGCCGTAGGTCACAATAGGTGCGGCGATGATCGTCGGTACCAATGGCACCATAGCCAGTCCGAGGAAAAGTAACGCGAGGTGCAAGAGGGCAATTTTTGCCCAGATGTGCGGCAGATAATTTGTCTTGAACATGGTGGCCTCCTAAACCAAATTTATCCTTGCACATAGTAGCACAATATATCAAAAAGTCAATATATTTTGGTAATTTCTTAGCGCATCATGCAATTTTCTCCCCACATTTTAACGCTTTGAATATAAGCGATTCTCTGGTATGATGCGGGCGCAACTGCAAACGTTGCAAATACGTTGATTTATATGTTCGGAATTGCAACAGCCTACGCCGCTGAAGGTGGCATCAGTGTGAAATTATCTCCCTATATTGTGGGGGAAGTCTTTGGGGTACCCATTACCGCTACGATGCTGACCGTGTGGCTGACCATGATCCTTTTGATCGGTGTGGCATTTTTGATTAAAAGCCGTCTGTCTACCGTACCAAATAAACTTCAAAGTACATTTGAGCTTATTATCGGGAGTGTGTATGACTACATGAGTGATGTGCTTGAAAGTCGCACGCTTGCTCGGAAATATTTTCCGGTGGTGATGACTATTTTCTTATTTGTTCTATCGCTTAATTGGATTGGGTTGTTGCCTGGTGTCACTTCAATTGGATTTTATGAAGTGCACGACGGAGTAAAACATTTTATCCCATTGTTGTATCCAGCCGCTACCGACTTAAACATCACCATTGCCTTTGCCATTATTGCCTTCTTTACCATTGAAATTGCGGGAGTGTTAGCCATTGGGTTATTTAAATACACCGGGA
>JAYSSH010000026.1:0-4622 GCA_043720635.1 Candidatus Kaiserbacteria bacterium | reverse complement strand
AAGTATAAAGTTTTGAAGGTTGAATAGAGAATATTGAATATTGAATATAGAAAATTGAAGATATGGAGACACAAAAATTGACTGCTTATGCGGTCTTTTTTGTAGTTGGGTAATTAGTGGTAACAATGTATATAAAATGATACAATGTATACATATGAATAAATTTAATGATAATACATTGGCATCTGAGCGCGCAATTATTACCTTTCATACTTCTCCTGAAGTTAAGGCTCGTTTAGAATTGCTCGCCGGAAGCACTAGACGGAGTAAATCGTTTTTAACGAACGAAGCAGTTTTGCGATATCTTTCTGAAGAAGAAGATTATATTAATGATGTCCAAGCAGGCATTAAAGAAGCTAATGCGGGGAAATTAATACCACACGTTAAAGCAGTAAAATACTTGCAGGCATTGGGGACTGGCAAACAATTGAAGATTCCAAAATAATGTAAATACTTGTATGGAAATCTATTGGACTAACAAGTCACTTCATACACTTACTGTAATACATGAGTATATTGCAACCGATAATCTGAGCGCCGCCAATACACTGAGAGATAAAATTATTATTTTTATCGAAACAAAATTAATTACACAGCCAATGATAGGGAGACCAGGTCGGATAGCTGGAACACGTGAAAGTGTTATCCATCCATCGTATATCATTGTGTATCGTATCATTAAAGATACTATTGAAATAATCGCCATACGGAATGTATCTCAAAAATGGCCTAAACATTTTTAGCTTTCGCGACGAAACTGACCGATTTCGCAACTGTTTCGAATATCCTCAAGTTTCAGAATAAGCATTCGAAAATAAATGCAGTGAAAGATCAGAAGTGACCCGTGTTACTTCGCAATACTCATTTAGCTAGTTTATGAAGAAAAGCGAAATAAATTAGTGAAGAAGTGGGCAGACCTGTAAGGGGAAGGTGTTATCAGGAGTCATAATCAAGAAGCACAAAGCTACATGATACAATCAAAATATATAAACATTAAAAATATTTCATGCCCCCACAAAATACTGTACCATCGAGTGAACAAAAATGTCCTTGGTACCAACCGTTATGTACGGTAACGCCATTTTCAAAATATCTCGCCCTCGTTATCTTTATTGCTTTGCCGTTTATGGGTGCGTATGTGGGATATCAGATTGCATCTGAAAGGGTAGTAGAGATACCAATTGCGGTATCGAATAACTCAGTGGACACACCTCTTATAGAAGTTTCACAGGAAGCAGCAGAAACCATGGATGAAGCTTCTGAATATCAAGGAATGATTACGCTATCTTTCAATTCTGATTCGGTAGACACAAGTAAATTAGACATTAGTCAATTAATGATTCAAACTTCTCCTTCTAGTCAAATCTCACAACCAATAAACTTGACTGGCTGGACGCTTGAAAGTAAGCAAGTTATGGTTCCATATACATTATCGGCACTTACCCTCACTGCTTCAAAATATACAAGTGCAACTTCTACAAATTCTACTGACATTGTGTTTAATCCCTTCGGTAGTGAGTATGTCAGTATTAAAATTGATAAAGAGGGAAAGGACAATTTTATTTATCCCTCAGAGGGAGGTGATACATATCGCTTCTCAAGTAAAATACCTTTATGGGCACAAGCAAATGACACTATAACGTTGCGAGATAGCGCAGGAAAAATTGTGTCGGTGTTTCAGTACTAATTTTATTGGGTAATACGTTGCTATAGTCTTTGTGATTTTGCTAAAACTACAAAAAAACGCTACTATAGCCTCACTATGTCTACACATGATGATTTAATGAACGAGCGAAGAACTAAACGTGATGCCTTGGCGGCGGCGGGGATGAATCCGTATACAGCGAAGGCTTCGCCTACGCACACAAATTCAGCTGTACTTGCTCATTTTGATGCGCTTGTCACATCTCTAGAAACGGTCACTATTGTTGGGCGGGTGATGGCACTCAGGCTACATGGAGCGCTCGCGTTTGTGGATATTTTTGACGGTACAGCCAGGGTGCAGGCGATGTTTACCAAAGAGAATGTAGGGGAGGAATTATTTGATTTGTTTGTCGCCAATATTGATGCGGGAGATTTTATTGAAATAGCTGGTACTGCCTTTATTACCAAGCGCGAAACACAAGCAATTCAGGTTTCAGGGTGGAAAATTTTGACGAAGTCACTGGCACCAATGCCCGCTGAACATTTTGGTATTAAAGATGAAGACATGCGGTATCGTAAGCGATATCTTGATTTGTTACTCGATGATGAAGCTCGTGCCTTATTTGCCCAAAAAGCTAAGTTTTGGGAAGTGACGCGCCGGTTTATGGTAGATCATGGATTTCTTGAAGTAGAGACTCCTACTATTGAGGTGACTACAGGCGGGGCGGAAGCGCGACCGTTTAAAACATATCACAATGATTTTGATATGCCCGTGTATATGCGTATCTGTATTGGCGAACTCTGGCAAAAGAGACTGATGGCCGCAGGCTACCCTAAAACATTTGAAATTGGTCGGGCGTATCGTAATGAAGGGACGAGTCCTGAACACTTGCAGGAATTCACCAACTGCGAATTCTACTGGGCGTATGCCGACTACCGTGACGGGATGACGTTTGTTCGTGACTTGTATCGAGCTATCGCAACAGAAGTTTTTGGTACTACTAAATTCACGATGCGTGATCATACATTTGATTTAAATGACGAGTGGGTAGAAATTGATTACGTAGGTACTATTAAAGATAAAACAGGTATTGATATTTTAACTGCTACCACTGAAGCGATGGAAGCTAAACTCGCAGAGCTTGGTGTGAAATACGATGGTAATAATCGCGAACGACTAACTGATACGCTTTGGAAGTATTGTCGCAAACAAATTGCCGGACCCGCTTTTCTAATCAATCACCCAACACTGGTTGCGCCCCTCGCTAAAAAACAGCCTGGTACTGACACGGTAGAGATGTTCCAACCTATTATTGCAGGAAGTGAAGTGGGGCGAGGGTATAGTGAATTAAATGACCCGGATGATCAGAGAGCTCGCTTTGAAGCGCAAAAGAAGTTGCTTGATGCGGGAGATGATGAAGCGATGATGGCCGACTGGGAGTTTGTGGAGATGCTTGAACACGGCATGCCACCAACCTGTGGGTTTGGATTTGGAGAACGTTTATTTGCATTTCTATCTGGCAAGCCACTGCGTGAAGTGCAGTTGTTTCCACTGATGAAACCAAAAGTTGAAGTGGAGGAGTCACCATTACCTGATTGCGTTGCGTGTGAAGGGTAAAAAATATTGAATAGGGAAGATAGAATATTGAAGATATGCAAAACAGTGAGAACTATGTTCTCACTGTTTTGCATATGCTACACTTTTGCTATATGAATCCAAACAATAATAATGAAATGGTCTCAACATTACCCAACGATCCGGTAGTAAAGCAGCCACATCCGGTTAATCAAATTACTCCCGTATCAAAATATTTAGCGCTGGCATTGTTTGTTATGTTACCCTTTATTGGGGCGTATGTGGGATATCATCTGGCACCGGAGAAGGTGGTTGAGATAAATACAATAAGTGTTAAAAGTAACAATACTAATCAAGCTACTAGTACAGCGTTAGGGGTTGAAACAGAAATTCCACATACTAATTCACTAAATGATGACGAAATAATTACCTATGAATGTACTTCTGAAGTAAATCCATATCCTCATAGATGTTATAGTTTCAAATCTAAAACCTCGAAACAAGTAATTACCAATTTAACAGAGGAAGCAAAATCTCAAGGAATAATAAGTGGCAGAACTTCTATAGAAGAACTTATATATAAAACTATTGATTCTAATAAATTGTATTTTACTGCTGGTATACCCGAGTCCGATGCTTGCTGTAGGTTAATTAGTTTTGATAAAAATACCTTACAATTTAAAATAGTAAATTCATATCTTGGTCTTGGCGTATCCTTTGGGTCAAAAGATAATAGGTATGTTGCTACAGTAGAAAACGATACTACTCTATATATATTAGATTTAGAAAATGAAGAAGTGATTCGACGTAAAAACATTATTGCTGGCAGTCTAATGAGTTCAAAGTGTGGCTTTGCAGGCCCCGTATATAATGTAACGTATAGTGAAAGTAAACAGAGATTTGATTTTAGTACTTATGGTCTAGATACTGAACCATCTAATGAGTGCGAACAAATAAAAATAAGTGACGGTTTTATTTCTATTTTATCTGAATAGGTAACTCAAAAAATTTACTCTTTTAAAACAGTGAGAACTTTGTTCTCACTGTTTTTGATTTAAAGGTAAGCGTCTCTGTACAAAAACGAACTTTGTGTTCGTTTTTTGTTTTTTATTGGTTATCCACCGAGAAAGTGTGGGGAATTACTGCAGGGTGGGTCAAAGTGGTGTATAGTGTGAGTGTGGTGGGAGATAGTGGTATACGCGACCGCAAGGGAACGTATACAGGAGGGAGGTACTCTCTAAACCTACTGAAATCACTCCACTGATTGCGGTCGGTTTAGAGAGTACCTTCAATTCTATTAAGATATGTTAATTGGCGAATACAAGCACACGTTGGACCCTAAGAAAAGGCTGTCACTTCCGTCTAAATGGCGGGGTGAACTTGGGGCATCGCTTGTCGTCAC
>JAYSSH010000025.1:0-4692 GCA_043720635.1 Candidatus Kaiserbacteria bacterium | reverse complement strand
GCCCATGACATAGCCCGCGCTGAAGCGGTAACGACACGCGCCATTCAAATACTATTCCATACCATGATGCGGTATAACGTTGATCTTGAAGGACTGATTCTTAAATCATCAATGGTGCTCGCCGGTGATTTGTATCCACAACCATCAACCCCTGAAGAAATTGCCAACGCTACCCTCCGCACCTTCCATATGTCGGTCCCATACGCCGTTGGTGGTATTGTATTTCTCTCAGGTGGACAGACTCCGCGTCGTGCTACGGAGAACTTAAACGCTATTGCTAAATTAGGTGAACAACCATGGCCAATAACATTTTCATACTCACGTGCCATTGAAGAACCGTTTTTGATGGCCTGGGAAGGGAAGCCAGAGAATCAAGAAGCAGCGCAGAGTATGTTGCTTCATGTTTGCAAGATGAATAGTCTCGCCACCAAGGGCGAATACGACTCGAGTAAGGATTCCAAGCTTAAATAATACATCCAAAAATTCCCTTCTGCGTTGTGGAATGAAGAACAGAGCGTAGCGACAATTCTGAATTTCTGTCCGGATTTTTTCTTCCCTTGGGAAAATCCCTGGACGGCTCGGTCGTTTCTTACAGAAACTGTTCACTCATAGGTCTTTTGTTTCACTTCGTTCACAAAAATACTCAATGAGTCTTGCGTAAGCTAGACGCTTGCTCGCCTAGCATCTTAGTAATTTTATGAATGTATTTCTGCGACTTGTAGGTTTAACTTATTAAGTCAGCAGAAGAAGTAACAAAAAAGCCCTTTCGGGCTTTTTTGTAATACTTGCATATTTACTTGTTTTTAGTAGTGTAGGTGAAAAGTTCCTTAGTATATATTTCTAGCCAGCAATCTGTCCAATATCTCTATTGAATAGGTCGCTTGCTGGAAATGCAGTAAGTCGTCAGTCGATGCGGTAGTCGATAAGGAGAATAATGATGAAAGATTTAAATGAGCCTTTATCCGGCGGTCAGATGAGTGATCTGGTGTCTACCATCATGTCCGCATTAGGGGTGCCATCCAGGCAGGATGCACAAGTTATGCTTGAGCAACCTCATTTCAGTTCGCTCTTAAAACAAGTTTTTGATTTAGCGGCGTGTTATCCGCGTGATCAAGATACTCCTTGTGCGGGATATTCTGTTAATTATACTGGTCCTCGACCCTTGCGTGAACAAATCAATATACTGGCTGAACGTTTCTCGCTTGATCCATCTCGAGCTTTATCATTGATGTACGGCACGGGAGATAAACATAAACGTGCTGAGGGCTGGTTTGCGGTGGTTAATTGGAAGGTGCTTGGTGAAAACTACATCGATCAGTGCTGGAAGGTATTCGATTGGATACGAGAACATTCCATGAGTGTGCCTGATCCAAAACGTGGATTTGGCTCGCAAGGAATGTTTAGTCAGACTCTGCTAGGGGGCTTTGACGATGCCCAGATTGGATTCCATCCATCATATAATACGTGGCGTGTACGTCATTGCCAACGTGACGATGATCCGATTTGGATTTTTCCTGCTCAGTTTGGTTTGGGTCGAGCAGGACAGTCTCATCGCCGAGCTACTGAACTATGCAAGCGAACAAAGACTGAATATCCACTTTCAATCTTTGAAGTGGCTTGTATGATTGCAGTTCATCCAGAACGTATTGGTAAGGGTGGATTTAGCAACGAACTGCATGCAGTGTGTCCGGGTTCGATTGAAATACCTAAGCTAGATGCTTTGTATCATGATGGAATTGATAGACGGCACTTTGGTTTCTATGGAGAAGCAGTAAAGACAGTCAATAGTTACAATCGTTTCTGTTGTTTTAGTTCTGATACTCACGGTTCACATTCTCATTTTGGTCCCGTGACCGCCTGGACTTGGCAACGCCAGGAACGCTAGTTGAAGTAAAACCTAATAACAAACCCCGCGAGCATGCTCGCGGGGCTTTTTGTTACTTCTTTTGCTTGTATACGCAGTGTTCTTTGGCAATTGGGTTGAACTTCTTGGTTTCGTACTTCTTACTTGGGTCCTTCTTTACCTTATTATTAAAACGAGTGTAATATACGTGGCCTTTACCAACGCCTTTAGCGTTACCGGCTGAAACCAACTTTACGAGTAAATCTTGTGACATAGTGGGGCTATCTTATCAGGAAACCTCTTTTGAGTCAAACAAAAGTCCCTACATTCGGCCCTATCAACAGCTTTGGGGCTGTGATAACCAGGTGCTAAAAAGCACCGTGGTATGATGGCTTGGTAAGCAAGTTTTCAAAGGATTTGCAGACTTTTTGCCATGAAAGTACTAACTTTTGGCTGGGATTTTCCACCGTCACGCAACGGTGGCCTTGGTGTAGCGTGTCATGGTTTAACGCGGGAATTATTTAATGAGGGGATAGAAGTAATTTTTGTACTGCCAAAGAAACAAGAGACAATTGGCACACCGAAATTTGTTTTTGCGGGCGCTGAGCATGTCACAACGGTCATTGAAGTGCAATCATCAATCGCTCCGTATCATAGTGGGCAGAGTCAGGTGACCAGTATTATTGGCTACCATTCTGACGGCACTCCTCGGTTTACAACGCGCTCAATGCTCGATGAAGTGCATCTCTTTGCCTTGCAAGCGGCGCACATCGCGCGCACACATCAATTTGATATTATCCATGCGCATGATTGGACTTCGTATCTCGCTGGAGTAGCAGCTAAAAGAGTGAGTGGTAAACCGCTGATTCTTCACGTGCACGCTACCTCATTTGACCAGGCAGCGAGTAACAATGTTGACCCTTCCATATTTAAAATTGAACAAGACGCATTTAACGCAGCTGATTCGGTAGTAGCAGTCAGTGAATTTACACGGCGTATCATTATTGAGAAGCATCGTATTGAACCAAATAAAGTATCCGTCGTGCATAATGGCTGTGATACGTTTGTGCCGCCGCTGCACGAACCAACACTGCGTGAATTAAAAGCGCAAGGTAAGAAAATTATTTTGTATCATGGGCGAATCACTATTCAAAAGGGTGTCGATTATTTTGTACGGGCTGCGAGGCGAGTGGTTGATGTTGACCCTAATGTTGTGTTTGTGATTTCAGGTTGGGGCGATATGCAAAATCAAATTATTAGGCAAGTGGGAGAGTCGGGATTGTCAGGCCACGTAATCTTTGCGGGGGCACTCTGGGAGGAGGAGCGGGATCGAATGTATCAGACTGCTGATTTGGTCGTAATGCCATCGGTATCTGAACCGTTTGGTTTAGTTCCGCTTGAAGCGATGCAACACGGGACACCGTCCTTAATTTCAAAACAATCAGGAGTGGCGGAAGTATTAACCCATGTACTTAAAGTTGATTTTTGGGATGTTGATGGTATGGCTAATCACATCCTCGCCGCGATGCGGTATGATGTACTGCGAGCCCAATTAACCAGTGAAGGAAGAATTGAATTAAATCGCTTGTCTTGGCGTGAAGCTGCTAAAAAGGTAGTGGCCCTCTATAAAAATCTTGTGTCCTATATTTCTGCCTAATTATGTTATCCGTCTGTCCCTACTTCCACGTGCACCAGCCATACCGCGTCAAGCAGTATCGTGTTTTTGATATTGGCAATGACACCGAATATTTTAATGATAATAGTGAAACTGATTTAAATAATCGTCGAATTATTGATAAAGTTGCCAATAAATCCTACAGGCCAACCAATAAAATCTTAAAAGAACTTCTCGATAACCATCCTGAGTTTCGCTTTGCACTGTCGTTCTCTGGTACAGCCCTTGATCAATTTGAGGAGTACGCACCTGATGTGCTTGAGTCGTTTCAGAAACTGGTTGCAACGGGTCGTGTAGAAATTCTAGCAGATACATATCACCACTCACTCGCGTTCTTTTATTCAGTGCCAGAATTTGAACGACAAGTTGATAAACATAAGAAACGAATCAAGTCGCTTTTTGGTGTCACCCCGCGAGTGTTTCGTAACACTGAGTTGTCATACCGTAATGATTTAGCTAAATGGTGTGAAGATAATGGCTACCTCGGTATTATGGCTGAAGGGTGGGATAAATATCTCGGGTGGCGCAGTCCCAATTATGTCTATAGTCCAAAGGACTGTAGCAAAATTAAAGTGCTTCTTAAAAACTATAAATTGTCTGACGACGTGGCGTTTCGCTTCGGAAACCAAGCGTGGGAAAGTTTCCCGCTGCAAGCTGAAACATTTGCCGACTGGGTACATGCGCATCATGGTAATGGGGAGACGGTTAATTTATTTATGGACTATGAGACCTTTGGTGAGCACCAATGGGAGGATACCGGTATCTTTAATTTTTTGCGTGCTCTGCCGGCTAATATTCTGAAACACCCGGATACGAGTTTTAAAACACCGACCGAAACTATTGAAAGTTATTCCTCAACCGGAGAATATGATGTACCTGATGTGCTTACGTGGGCTGATACTGATCGTGATTTAACTGCGTGGACGGGAAACGATATTCAACGCGATGCCTTAAGTAAAATTTATGCACTAGAGAGCGACATCATGGAGATTAATGACAAGGAGCTCACAGAAATTTGGCGGAAGCTTCAAACCTCTGATCATTTTTATTACATGTGTACTAAGTGGTCAAATGACGGCGATGTGCACGCGTACTTCAGTCCGTACCAATCCCCATATGACGCATATATCGCCTTTATGAATGCGCTTTCTGATTTACAATTAAGAGTAGCAGC